>JAZLGD010000098.1:0-4748 GCA_045616105.1 Oscillospiraceae bacterium
TTGTATCACCCTAAAAACTGATTTCGAATTCACGCATCGTTGTATGACGCTTCAATGCCGTATCAGTTTCTTAAAATTCAGACTGCTTTTATAAGATAGCTAAAATCGTCGTAAAATGCAAGAAAAACGATACCCTCTTCATTGAAAAAATGATAGAAATATCGTAAAATATTTTTACAGTATACCGACAGAGGGGAATGCTTTAAGTGAAAATCAGATGGTACGGAACCGCGTCAGTGTCAATCGAAACCGAAAGAGCATCGGTGTTGCTTGACCCTTATGTCCCCCTGCGCGGCAGCAGAGTCAAAACAAGGCTGAATGACTACGCGGGCTTCAAGAATATCGTTATAACTCACGCACATTTTGACCATATAGGAAGTATTCCTATGCTATTCAAGGCAGAGGAACGCGAGATTTACGGAACTCAGGCTGTTTGCGATGCCCTTTTGAAGCTGGGGATTCCGAAAGAGCATATAAATGTTATTAAGCCGGGTGATGAGCTTTGCTTCGGGGATATAAAAATCAAGGCCTATCAGGGCAGACATATTAAGTTTGACCGAAAGCTGCTTCTGAAAACAATCTTCAGCCTGCGCCATATCCGATATATATTCAATCTTGTGCCTATACTGAAAAAAGCTATCGTCTGCAAGGAAAAGCAGGAAACTCTGGGCTATCTGATTGAAGCGGAGGGGAAGAGCGTATTTGCCATGGGAAGCCTTAATCTGGACGAAAATACGCAGTATCCCACGGAAATGGATTATCTCTTCCTTCCGTATCAGGGAAAGAGCAGCCTTCTTGAGCCTGCCATCGATGTAATCGGAAGGCTCAAGCCGAAAAATGTGCTCCTGCATCACTATGATGATACATTCCCGCCGCTCAGCCGGTTGATTGATACGCGGGATATAGAAAACGCTTTCCAAAACAAACTGAGTGTTCGCAAAATGGAATACAGATACGAAAAAATATGAAAAAATGCACCCGGGAGTGCTAAACGCACGAAAATGTCCCGGGTGCATTTTTCAGTTTTTCTTATACACAAGTATTCCGAATTCTATCTGTGTCGTAAGACTTTCTCCGCTCAAAAGCTTTTTCTGGTCTGCTTCGCCCGTCTTGTAGTAATAAGGTGTCATCATAAAAAGATCACGGATGAGCGTGTTGTCTTCAATGCTTATTACATATTTTAGCTCGTCTTTTCTTACAAGCTCAAATCCCTCAAGCTCAAGAGCGGGCGCATCATTCTCATATGGCTTTTCGTAAATGCGTGCCTTAAGCTCCCACAGATGCTTTTCAAGGGGTACAACTCTTATCAGATGTCCTCCGACTTTGAGAACTCTGTGGAATTCTTCAGCAAAGAGGGGGGAGAATACGTTCAGAACCATGTCCGCGCAGCCCTCGGCTACCGGCATTGATGCGGTGCTTGCAACGGCCAGCGACATCGCTTTGCTTCGCTTAGCCGCCGCTATAAGCGCATCCTTTGATATATCTATACCGATGAGCCTGCTGCCTGTCGCTTCCTGAATCTGTGCGCTGTAATATGCCTCTCCGCAGCCTGCGTCAACGATTACGGAATCCTCACGGCAAAGCCCGGATGAAATCTCAACGAGCTTTTCGGCAAGAGGAGAGTAATACCCTGCGTCGAGAAACTCCGTTCTTGCGCGAACCATAAGCTTGTCGTCGCCGTGCCTTCCGCTTCCGCTGTTCATCAGAAGATTTACATATCCGCTTTTTGCTTTGTCAAAGCAATGTCCGTTTCGGCAGACAAAGGACTTTTGGCTGTCAGTCAGCTCTTTCCCGCAAACGGGACAAATAAAATCTGTCATAAAAATTCTCCGATAACAAGGCACACTGATTTTTCAGTGTGCCTTGATTTGTATCATCACATATTGTAGGACTTAACGCGCTTTCTGGATCTGCGTCTTTTTCTGCCATGCTTTTTCGCACTGCTCTTGGCGAGGGAAGAGAATACTACAAAGATAATCGCTGCCGTCGCGAGCGCAATCAGAGCATAGAACTGCATATCGCCGGCATAGGTATAAACTATATCCTCAGGTGCGACATCTGCAGTGGATATTATATTGCGCGTCTTATATATGTAATCGTGGTAGCCGGTAAAGTAACCGACAACGTTTGCCGCAACCGCAAAAACCGCGCATATAATGCCGGGGATTTTACCGGTTTTAACGCCGCCCGTAATTGATGCGACAATGCCGGTGATACCGGCAATAAGACCTAAAATACATGCAATAGCCGCAACACCGTAGGTCGCAATTCTGCCGTAAAGCTCGGCGGTGATTTCCTTTTCCTGAAGACCGAGATATTCCTCAGCGGTGTCACAGAGCTTGGTACAGGCGTCAATATCAACGAAATCGCAGTCACGGAAGCGGACGGTATTGCCTTCATCATCAATCATGTATACGCTGAAGTCTTCACCGAGCATGGTCTTAAGCGAGGGAGCGACCTCCTCGCCGCTGCGGGTCGATGCGGCTTCCATTGCATCGAGCAGCTGGTACATACCCTCGGCGAGAGCGGCCTGACCTTCTTCGTACTGCTTGAGCTGAGCATCGCCCTCTTCAAGCTGTTTCTTGCCATCTTCGAGCTCTTTCTGTCCTGCTGCATAGCTTGCGTAGCCGGCGGCGAGCTCAGCCTTACCGGCGTTGAGTGCATCAAGACCGTCCTCATACTGCTTCAGCTGTGCGTTTCCGTCTGCAACCATGCCCTGAACATAGCCGGGGATGTCATTCGTGCCTTCGGGAATGTCAAGCCCGTTTTCTCCTGCAACGGGTCTGACCTTATCTGCAACCCATTCCTGAACCTTATCAAAGCCCTGAACATTGGAAAGGTTTTCGTCACGGAATTCAACGTACTTGTCCACATAGGGCATAACAGGCTCTATCTGTTCGAGGGAAGCCTTGCCTTCGTTGTACGCATCGGTGTTTGCGTCAATCTGGGCCTGACCCTCGGCAACGGCGGCTTCACCGGCGGCCAGCTTGGCAGCACCTGCCGCAAGCTGTATTTTGCCGTTTTCGAGCTGGACCTTGCCGTCTTCAAAGGCACCGACACCCTCTGTGTATGCCAGCTCGTTTTCCTCGAGCTGTTCAATGCCGTCGCGAGCTGCGGCAAGACCGGCCTTGGCATCTTCGGCATCCGAGTTTTTATAATCCTGAATATTCTGCACATCCTTCAGACCGCCGAGGCAGGCATAAATGCCGAACAGGCAGGCGAGAACGAGCAGAATACTGCAAAGTGCGAGTAATACTCTTTTCATGATATCCTCCAAATGAGAAAACATAAGCTTCAACAGTTGCTAAGTCTAATTATCATTTATTAAAATATCATAAAATTATTGATTATTAAAGCGCAATTTAAAAAAATTACCAGTAAAAAACGAGCCTCTCGTGTTGAGAGGCTCGTGGCGCTGATTTAAATCATTCAACAGGCAGCCAGTAATGGTTGCCGTATATATCGGTAAGACGGTATGTTACGCTTACATCCTTAGTATCGAGCGTAAGATTGCGGAGGCTCAGACCGCTGCCGGGAACGGTAAAGCTATTTCCCAGGGAATAGGTGGCAGAGTAGTTGCCGTCAAGATCGTAGTAGTCACAGAGAAGCTCGATCTTGTCGCCTGACTCAATCTCAATATTGCCCTTTGCCTGAACATCAATCTTACCGTCGCTGTACATGGGATATGCGCCCGTTACAGTGCCGGAGGGATGCTTGTCGTCAAAAACAACCTGCAGATTGACGGTCTCGCCGTTTAACAAAGCGGGAATGCGGCCAACGGTGCTCCATGTGCCGTCATCAAGCTGAGTGTCGGAAATCAGATAGTAGGCGCATACATTGCCGTTGAGTGTGAGCCAAGTGCCGTCATATTCAAGAAGCAGGTCGCTGCCGTACCAGTCAAAGGTGTTGTCAAGTCCGAGGTCGATATAGCCGTCACCGTCATCTACGAAGACATTGAGCTCAACCGTCTGGATAAGGCTCCATTCAGCATCGCTAAGGCTCAGAACATTTCTGCCGTTATTTCTGCTGGGGGTAATGCGTGCGGGGTTAATGAAGTTTTGCGCGATAGACCTTGCGTTGTCGGCAATAAGCTCTGTGTCAACCCAATCATATTCGGCGGGCATACTGCGTCCTGAGAAGCTGCTGAGCAGATTGATAATAGTAGATGGGTCAACGCTCATACCTGCGGAAGAAGCACCGCCGGAGCCGTTTGCACTGTACTGAGAGCTTTGTGAGCCCATCAGGCTTCCCGTAAGTACGCTGAGGGGAGATGTAGAAGAGCCGCTTCCCATGTAAGCTGATAACAGAGTGCCTAAAAGGTCACCGCCGGAAACAGATGTGGTGGGTATCTGGGATGCACCTGCGGCAATCTGTCCGCCGTATTCAAGACTTGCAAAGGACTTGATGCACTCGGTGTATTCGTCTTCAAGTCCGATATCCTGATATGAGGATATTGCGTTTTTAACAGAGCTGGTGCTTTCGTAGGGGAAGTAGATACTGATGCCGTAGCAGCGGGAAATGCTGGAACGGTTGTACTTTACACAGCCCTGAAGTGCTTTGGCAAGGGCATTGGACTCATTGGTGCCGATGCGCTGAGCAAGATCAACAAGGTCAACCTGATTGAGTCTGCTGTTCTTTGCAAACTGGCGAACACCTGCACGGGCATCCGATTCCTGAGTGTAGTTGTCAGAGCGCAGAAGCTTGTTGGTTGATGAGGCAAAGCTGCGGAAGCTGTCGGGAACCGTGCC
>JAZLGD010000099.1:0-3283 GCA_045616105.1 Oscillospiraceae bacterium
AAATACCAGCGGAATGGCAATCTTAAAGTCGCTTGAGTAGACAAATACATTTCTGCCCTGCTCGTTGACGATCTTATCAGGCGGTGCAAGGAAAACACCCGTTGCCGATATAGCAAGCACTATCAGCGTGCCAAAAAGCCAAATTCTACGAAGTACGGGTTTATTCTCGTTGGCAACCAGATATACGTAATTGTAGACAAGATACGCTATGGAAAACAGTGCAAGCAGAGATACGTAGTACCACAGCTGGTAATTCGGATAAAGATCAAGTCGCATGAACAGAGAGCCCGCAGACCACACCATCATGTCAAGCAGAAGGAATATCCATGCCCTGATCTCACGGCTGCGTTCAGCTGCTGAGAAAGCAATGAACATCATCGCAAAACAGAGAGATGCAACAATATTAATGTAAATATACGATGTATTCATCAGCTTTCCTCCTTTGCATTAAATCCAAGCTCTTCAGCCTGCTCCATAATGATTCGCATTTCAATATCTCCGGGATTGATCCTGCGAAGCTTTTTGCTCTTCCCCTCCACTTTTTCAATTGTGCCATAAGGCAGAATAGTTATTTTAAGAGGCTCAATGTTCAAAAGCTTCTTCAAGTCCTTATAGTCGCTGTCGAAATATCTGAAATAAACCGATAAATGCTCATTGAGAACCTGCTTTGTTATAATATCATTTGCCTGTGCTTCCGGAGTAATTTCAAGATACATGTGCAAAAACGGGGTATTGTTCTCATATTCCTTGCACGCTACCCAGTTTCCTATTCCCAGCTTAGAAATACGGATAACCTCATTTATGGATTTTTCGGTTATTCTGGTAAATCCGGCAATATCAATAACCGTCGGTATACGGTCAAGATACGTGAATCGCGGAATTTCACCCTCTTTTGCTTCCGTGCATCTATAGGTATCGCCTATGCGGTAACGCATGAATGCACCGCCATGCAGCACGCTTATTACAATTTCATACACGCCTCCGGTTTTAACCTCATCCATAAGGCAGGTATGAGGAATATATTCCGGATCGTCGATGTTTTTAAGCATTTCGATCTCCGGAATGAATTCGTAAAAGCATGAGTCCGGGAAAAGAACCATTCCGCGCTGTTCCCATGTGTCGCAGCCTACGCAGGTGGATTCAGTGCCCGCAGCAATTTCAATGGGAGTTACACCCCATGCATCTGCAAGCCTGTCTCTATAACATTTATTATCAGTTCCCGTGCATGCGAACCCTGTAATTCTGAAAAGATCAACGGGCTTGATTTTTCTTCCTTCTTTTTTGCATTCCCGTTTCGTTTTAAGATATCGCATTGCAATTACAGGCGATATCTTAGTTCTTCCGCCTGAGCTTCCGCCGGACACCTGCTTGTCAAAGTTTTCCGTAATGTAGTTTGCAACACTTCCCATAGCGAAAAAGTAGTCAATTCCGCCGTTAAAAGCCATCTTAAACCCTTTTTTTATTCTCTCGCTAAAGGGCAGATCGCCATATTCATCGCAATCGGGCAGCCACTCAAACCGCATTTCTTCGCTCATAAGCGAAGGGATAAGTCCCGTTTCATACGGAAGCGGAGCCCCGCCATACAGGAAGCGGTGACCCGGACATATGTTAAAGTCGCCTTCGCGCTTTCCGGAAACAAGCATTGCCATTGCAAATATATTTCTCTTGTAAGCATCCAGCATACGTCTTGTATACGGAGCTATTTTAATCGGGCGCAGACCGCCTTCCCATGTTGTTTCAATCCATATGACGGGATCTTCAGGTAAAACCTGCGGATTTCTCTTGAAAAGTATATCCGCATAATCCTCATAGGTGGTCAGAGGCACCATTTTTCTGAACTCTTCAAGGTTTTTCGGGCGTGCTTCGCCAAGGATGCACTTTCCGAGTACGGAAGCGGACCAGATTTCAATCTGCTCCTCCATAAGTCTTTTCTGAATATACATATATTCGGAAAGGCTTAAATCCAGATATCCGCAATACGCATCCCACAGTTGGCGTTTTGTGTATTTTTTCAGTTCCTGTTGAAAAGTCATACTATTTATTATCCATTTTTCTACGCGATTTTTTAAAGCTCTCCTTAGTCGGAATCAAAAACGGCACATTCTCTCTATATTGATCGTATCCATCGAGAAATTCAGGGAAGAAAAATCTATCCTCAAAAAAGGCCAACAAAATATTAAGCACGATATAAAGTATTGTGTCAATCCACGGCAGTCCTATGCCGAAGTGCAGGCAAATATACATTCCGCAGAAAAACAACACTCCGGGGTGACGGCACAGCGCATACAATCCTTCGGATGTCACTTCCCTTGTTTCAGGTTTGTCTGCATAGGCTTCTGAATTTGAGAAAGAACCATACAGCGATTTGAAAAGGAAAAAAGCAAAGACCGCCGAATCGGCAAGCCAGGCAGGCTGCAATTTGCCCGTATCAAAACGACACGCCGTCGCTATCGCAAGCAAAAACAGTCCAATGGAAAAACACGGTTTCAGTGCTCTTTTCCTTATGTAAGCATCGTTTACATCGCCGAGTACAAATAGCAAAAAGCCAATAACACCTACTATTGTCATAAAAGCTCCCTGATAAGTTTTACAGCAGCCTCATACTCAGAGCGAACTTCGTTAAAAACCGCTTTCGCGGCGTCAAGCTCTCCAACTCTCAGCTTGTCCGAAATCACTTTCATTTCAGTAAAGAGTCCGCTCAAGCCGAGCATACCGCTGCTGCCTTTAAGCGAGTGGGCAGCACGAAATGCTTTTTCGCACTCCCCTGCTTCGATATTCGAACACATACATTCCCAGCTCTCATCGTCCAAAAACATCTGCATCAGCTGAGCAATAAGCTCCTCATCTCCGCCTGTGCGTTCTGACAATGCGTCATAGTCGTTTCCCGCTGAGATAAACTTCTCCTTAAACTCTCTCATTTATCGTTCCCCACATACTCAAAAAGCTCGGACGGTCTGCCGCCGGTTTTACAGTCTAAAGTAATCTCCACCTCGCCAAGAGTGTTTAGATACTTGAGATATCTTCTTATTGTGACTGTCGACAGATCCAGTGCATTGCTTACATCTGTGAGCGGGAACTTTTCGTTCTTATGCTCACTCATGAAGGCTCTGACATTCTTTAAGGTTGCGGGATTAATCTTGTTTGCCTTAGGCTCGGACGAGCTGTTATCAATAATATAGTGCTTGTGCGGGCACAAAAGAACGTCAACCTTATCCTGAGTCCAGACGTGGGTTTCTCTTTTTAACTTCATGACTGTTTCAAACTTGCCAATCGCTTTTTCAAG
>JAZLGD010000100.1:0-2724 GCA_045616105.1 Oscillospiraceae bacterium
GTGAGCGAGCCGAGGACGCTCAATAAAAAGCAGACGGTTCTGTTCCTCGCCCTGTTCGTTCTTGCGGTGCTGGTTGTACTGCGGCTTGTGTCCTATTGGATAGGACTTGCGGTAATAACGCTTGTTCTTCTCTTTGCCGACCCCAAGGCGCTTAAAAAGGTCGATTATACTCTGATGCTGACCTTTATATTCTTCTTCGTTTTTGCGGGAAACATGGCGCGGATTGATGCAGTGCAGAATCTGTTTTCCTCGATTCTCGAGAAGAATACAATGCTGGTTTCCGCCCTGTCGTGCCAGATTATAAGCAATGTTCCCGCGGCTATACTGCTTTCGCAGTTCACCGAAAACTATGCGGGACTTTTGGTCGGCGTAAACGTGGGCGGCGTGGGCACGATTATTGCGTCCCTTGCAAGCCTTATTACGCTCAACGAATACGGAAAGCATGTGCCTGCCGGCGGCAAAGCCTATCTTCTGAAATTCAGCGCGTATAACTTCGCTTTTCTCGCAATTCTGCTGCTGACGATGCAGCTTTTCTGAAAATGAAAAAAGCACCCGACAGGGTGCTTTTTTTATTTGCGTATAAGGCCGACGGCCTGAGAATGCTGCTTTGCGTAGCGGTCGAGAACGGTCTTTTTGTCATAGGCGATAACGCCGTTGTTGTTCCACGGGTCGTTGAAGATGTAGTGTTCTTCATCGTAGCCAACAAGGAGCATACAGTGCTCGTTTGAAAGCCATGTGAAGTCCTCGTCGTTTTTTGTCAGCTTCCACACGGGCCCCACGATGATGTCCCTGAGATCAATGGTCGCCCATGTGATAAGGGGCATATCCTTGTCGATATACTTTTCCACGAGGGAAGGTAGGTCTGCGCCTGTTTCGTCTATGACATCGAACTCATTGCCGAGGATCCTTTCGAGGCTTCGTCTGATGACGGGAGCATAGCAGCCCATGGCTTCCTTGTCATAGGGATCACCGACAAAAACATCGCGGGGGTCGGGGCCGTAGAGCACGCCGTCACGGGTTTCAAAGGGCTCTTTATCCAGATAATTGTCGATGAAGTCATATATGCTTATGTCGTAGCCGAGATGGTTTAAGAGCATGACCGCGGTAACGCTTTCACAGCCCGTGAATGCGCCGCCGCCCGTCTGGTCAATATAGGGAACATTAATGATTTTCATAGCTTTTCCTCAGAGAAAAACGGCGGTACACCGTACCGCCGTTTTTTGCTTTTAATTAATTACTCAGCAGCCTTGTCGCCGGTCTTGGTGCCGACAGTTGCGCGAAGGATGAAGAGTGCTGCAACGGTGATAACAACACCGATGGGCAGGCAGATCCATGCGCTCTTTACGAAGCCTGCGATGATGAAGCTTACGAAGCTGATAAGAGCAACGGTGATTGCATAGGGAAGCTGAGTTGAAACGTGCTCAAGGTGATCGCAGTTTGCACCTGCGGATGCCATGATGGTGGTGTCGGAAATGGGTGAGCAGTGGTCACCGCAGACAGCACCTGCAAGGCAGGCGGAGATGCCGATCATGAGCAGGGGATCGTTAACGTCAAACAGGGGCAGTACGATGGGAATGAGAATACCGAAGGTACCCCAGCTGGTGCCGGTTGAGAATGCGAGGACACATGCAACGATGAAGATGATTGCGGGAAGCATGGACATGAGGCCTGCAGCAGCGCCGTGTACGAGGGTTGCAACATAGTGGCTTGCGCCGAGGAGACCGGTCATGTTCTTCAGAGTGCATGCGAAGGTCAGGATGAGCATTGCGGGAACCATTGCGGTGAAGCCCTTGGTCAGGCATTCCATAGCAGCCTTGAAGCTGATGGTTCTGCGGCAGAGCAGGTAAGCAACAGAAAGAACGAATGCGATGAGGGAGCCCCAAGGCAGACCTACGAATGCGTCGGTGTCGCCGAATGCGCCGATAAAGTCATGGAAGTTTACGCTCTCTGCATCAAAGAATCCGCCGACATAGATGAGGCCGATTACGCAGAAGACGATGAGGAGAATTACGGGGATGAGCATATCCCAGAGAATTGCGCCGGGAACTTCGACCTCTTCGTCATTGCCGAGAGAGCCGAGCTCGCCCTGCATTGCCTTGAGCTCTGCCTTTGCCATGGGACCGTAGTCAAAGCCCATAACAACAAGACCGATAACGAATACGAAGGTCAGCAGAGAATAGAAGTTGAAGGGAATTGCTCTTACGAAGAGCTGAATGCCGTTGATGCCTGCGTCCATGCTGTCTGCAACGCCGGAAACTGCTGCTGCCCAGGAAGATACGGGAGCGATCATGCAGATGGGAGCTGCGGTTGCGTCGATGAGGTATGCGAGCTTTGCACGGGAAATCTTCTGATTGTCGGAGAGGGGACGCATAACGGAGCCGACGGTCAGGCAGTTGAAGTAGTCATCGATGAAGATGAGAACGCCGAGGGCGAAGGTTGCGAGCATGGTGCCTACACGGCTCTTGACATGCTTGCCTGCCCAGCGGCCGAAGGCTGCGGAAGCACCGGTGGTGTTTACCAGAGCAACCATGAAGCCCAGCAGAACGAGGAACATGAAGATGCCGGCGTTGTCTGCGATTGCGGGAACGAAGCCGTCATTAATCATGGTGTCGAGTGTTGCAACGGGTGCAAAATCATTTATAAGCAGTGCGCCGACGAGGATGCCGACGAACAGTGAGCTGAAGGTCTCCTTGGTGATAAGTGCAAGGACGATTGCGACTATCG
>JAZLGD010000101.1:0-2495 GCA_045616105.1 Oscillospiraceae bacterium
CTCCCGATGCCAGAGCAGGATGCCGATTTCCTGTTGGGAATTGTTAATGCTACGATGCGCGATATCATGACAACTGTGTCCGGGCAGTTCATCATTTATAATGACGCCAATAATCAGTATTACATCGATGTAGATAAGATCGTTGACTATGACGAAAAAATCAAGCAAAAAGCCTCTCTGATGGCAGAAGGGGAGCTTAACCGCTATTTCTATCAAGTAGTATACAGTTGTCTTGAGTGGGATAAAAAGCAGTATGTTTCCGGCTTTAATATTTATGAGCACGACCTGAATTGGGACTCCCATAATATCTTCCGCGAAGGCTATCTCTTTATGGGTCTGCCGGGGGAACGCAGCACGGCTCAGCCTGAACGTGACTTTTATGTTCATATCATGCCGCCTTATGGCAACGGTGCTGTATCCACACAGGACTTGGATGATGAAGTTTACTTCTATTTCAAGAATACGACCGAATTCAAAGAGAATATGTCTCTGTATTCAGCCGCATGCAGTCTCGCAGAAATCAGCGAAGGCAAAGACAAAGATGCCTACCTTGGTAAGGCCGCATTGCTCCGTAAGAAGCTCGTAAAGTATCTCAGCGAAAACAAGAATACATGTTTTGACGTTGTTTATAAAAAAGCACGCCATCAGCTGATAGAGGTTCTTAAAGGAAAATATAACAGAGACAGCACGTTCAATGACACGATTGACCTTGCCGCATCCATGTGCCTGGATGGTTACTTTAATAGCATTTATCCGGAGTTCCCGGTAATGAAGACCAAGATCACACGCAAGAATATGGCTGATAATGCCCGCGCAGCCTTCGATCATTTTGCTGGTCGTAAGACACAGCAGTCCACATTGATGCTGCAGAGCTTTGGTATTCTTGATGGCGATAAGATCCGTCCGGAGGGTTCAAAATACGCATCTTACTATATCGACCTTGTAAAGGCACTCCCGCCGCAGGGCGTGTTGAATTTTTCCGATCTTTTTGAGCCACAGGGCCTTTATTGGCAGATTGACAAGCATTTCCGCATCTGGCATTTGTTCACGTCGATCATCTTTTTGTCGATGGTTTATGCCGGCTATGCGGTAATTACAATGAAAAACGGAGAAACCATCACGGCAGCCTCGTTGGATAAGGTCCCGAAGATTTCCGCGGGCGACCTGTATGAATTCAAATATTTGTCCAAGCCGGCTCAGATCTCCATGGTCGAGCTGAAGAAGCTGTTTGATGTTTTAGGCCTTGTCCCGGCGCAACTTGACAATCCGAATGATCGCGAGAAGGCTTGCACAGATTTGATTAAAAAGGCGCAGGAACTCTGCAATAGCGCGGTGATTTTGGAGCAGAAGCTGAATAACGGTTTTGATCTCTGGGGAGAGCCGCTTTGCAATATGCAGGTCACCGCCAATATGAGAAAAGCCTGTACAGCTGTAAAGGATGAGTTCAGTAATTATAATGCCCGCTTCAATACGCCGGCGAAGCTGAACAACTTCAGCCTTACCTCCGAACAGGTTGACGAGCTTGATAAGCAGATTGCTTTGATGAGGGTGATTCCTGAATATCTGACTTTCAAGACCGATTGCTCTGCGGATGTTTCTTACATATCTTCCATCGAGTACATTGACCTCGGCGCTCAAATGAAATCGGAAATTGAAATAGCGAAAGCTGCTTTCCGGGAGACACGTGATGATATTCTTGATGGAACGGCCGGTGACATCGCGGCCCAGAAGGTCTGCGCAGAGCTCGGAAAAATCAAGGATAAATACATTGAGGTTTATTTCGAGGCTCATAAGAAAAAGCGTCTTGGCTTTGATGATGCCAAGCGTAGAGGCACCGTTCAGGAGAGTCTCGCACTCAGTAACCTCCGCAAACTGCGCAGCATTGACATTCTTTCCAGTGCTAAGCTTGGCGAAATCGAGCAGGACCTTGCTTCACTCAAGGTATGCTATGACCTGACATTGACAGAGCTCAAACAGAGCCCGGTTTGCCCGCACTGCCGTTTCAGTCTCTCTGATGCAGAAAAGAATGTATACGGCCAACTTGATAATATCGAAGATCGCATTGAGGCACTGACAGACGAATGGACCAAGATGCTGCTCGATACCATTTCCGATCCGCTGGTGCTCAGCCAAAAGGAATACCTGAGCGCAAAACAGGTCAAGCCTATTGACGAATTCGTTGATTCCGGGAAACTTCCGCAGAAGGTCGATGATTTCTTTGTATCCAGCATTCAGGCACTGTTGCAGAACTATGAGCCGGTTGTCATTCATGTTGAAGAACTTGTGCAAAAGCTGGAGCAGCTGCCGCCGATGGATGAGGCTGGATTCAAGCAGAAATTGAATGAGCTGATTTCCGGATATACCAAGGGCAAAGATGCATCTACGCTGCGCATTGTTGTGAAAAGGAAAGGAGAGTAATGGTTTTGAGCACAACTCAGTCAAATCCTTTAGAATTGCTCCAAATACTAGACAACCTTATTAAAAACTGGGAAAAC
>JAZLGD010000102.1:0-3455 GCA_045616105.1 Oscillospiraceae bacterium
TTATCATTGCGCAGAATGAGGAAGAGGCTGTGGCTGCAGTCAAGTCCATGATCGACGACAAGCAGTTCGGCGAGAGCAGCTCCACAGTAGTCATCGAGGAATTCCTTACAGGCCCTGAGGTATCTGTCCTCAGCTTTACCGACGGAAAGACCGTTGTACCAATGATATCTTCAATGGACCACAAGCGTGCATTTGACAATGACGAGGGCCTCAACACAGGCGGTATGGGAACGGTAGCACCCAATCCCTACTATACCGAGGAAGTGGCAAAGCGCTGCATGGACGAGATTTTCCTTCCCACAATTCGTGCCATGAAGGAAGAGGGAAGAACGTTTAAGGGCTGCCTTTACTTCGGCCTTATGCTGACTCCCGACGGCCCCAAAGTTATCGAGTATAACTGCCGCTTTGGTGACCCCGAAACTCAGGTTGTTCTGCCGCTTCTGGAAAGCGATCTTCTCACCGTTATGAAGGCGACCACAGACGGAACCCTCAAGGATGTTGAGGTGAAGTTCTCCGATAAAAACGCCTGTTGTGTCATAATGGCATCCGAAGGCTATCCCCAGAGCTATGAAAAGGGTTTCGAGATTGAAATCCCCGATGATGTTTTGCCCAACACCTATGTTGCGGGCGCAAGAGTATATAAGCAGAGCCTCCTCACAAACGGTGGCCGCGTTCTCGGCGTTACCGCAATAGGCGATACTCTGCCCGAGGCAATTGAAAAGTCCTATGAAATGGTTTCGAAAATTCATTTTGACAACGCATTCTTCCGCCGCGACATCGGCGCGAGAGCAATGAAAGCATGGGAGGAAAAGTAATGGTCTACCGCGTGTTTGTTGAAAAGAAAAGCGAGTTTGCATCCGAAGCGAAGAGCCTCCTTTCCGATGCGAAAAACCTCCTCGGCATTGACGGCCTTGAGGATGTTCGTGTAATAAACCGTTATGATGTAGAGAATATTGCGCCCGAGCTTTTTGAGTATGCAAAGAAAACCGTTTTCTCCGAGCCTCAGGTTGATATCCTCTCCGACAGCGTATGCGCTGAGGGTACTGTGTTTGCAGTCGAGTATCTGCCCGGCCAGTTCGACCAGCGCGCGGACTCTGCAGCACAGTGCATCCAGATAATCTCTCAGGGCGAGCGCCCCGATGTCAGAACCGCAAAGGTCTATGTCCTCAAGGGCGGGCTCAGCGATGCCGAAATCGCAGAGATCAAAAAATATGTTATTAACCCCGTTGAAGCCCGCGAGGCTTCCATGGAGCTGCCCGAAACTCTGAAGATTGAATACGATATTCCCGAAACCGTTGCAACTCTGAACGGCTTTAACGAGCTTGATGCAGAGGGACTTGCACAGTTTGTCGCATCCAACGGCCTTGCAATGGACATTGACGATATCACCGTATGTCAGGAGTATTTCCGTAGTGAGAAGCGTGATCCGACTATTACCGAAATCAAGATGATTGATACCTACTGGTCCGATCACTGCCGCCATACAACATTTATGACCACTATCGACAAGGTATCCTTCGAGGATGAAGAAATCCAGCGTACATTCGAAAAATACCTTGCAACCCGTCAGGAGCTTAACAGAACCAAGCCCATAAATCTTATGGACATCGCAACTTTAGCGGTCAGATACCTCAAAAAAGAGGGCAAGCTGGACAAGCTTGACGAGTCCGAAGAGATCAATGCCTGCACTGTCAAGATCGACATTGAGGTTGACGGAGAAAAGGAACCTTGGCTCCTGCTGTTTAAGAACGAAACTCATAACCATCCCACCGAGATCGAGCCTTTCGGCGGCGCGGCAACCTGCATAGGCGGTGCCATCCGTGATCCTCTTTCCGGCAGAAGCTATGTATACGGTGCAATGCGTCTTACCGGCGCAGCAGATCCCCTCAAGCCGGTCAGCGAAACCCTTAAGGGCAAGCTTCCCCAGCGCAAGATAGTAACCACCGCTGCGGCAGGCTACGCATCCTATGGCAACCAGATCGGCCTTGCAACCGGTATAGTCGATGAGCTTTATCATCCCGGCTATGTCGCAAAGCGCATGGAGGTCGGCGCTGTCATCGCTGCCGCACCTGCTGAAAATGTCAGAAGAGAAAGACCTGCCGACGGCGATGTTGTAATTCTGCTCGGCGGCAGAACCGGCCGTGACGGCTGCGGCGGTGCAACAGGCTCCTCCAAGTCCCACACCGTCGAATCTCTCGAAAGCTGCGGCGCAGAGGTACAGAAGGGTAATGCACCCGAGGAGAGAAAGCTCCAGCGCCTTTTCCGCAATGCGGAAGCAAGCCGCATGATCAAGCGCTGCAACGACTTCGGCGCAGGCGGCGTATCCGTTGCCGTTGGCGAGCTTGCCGACGGACTTTGCATCGACCTCGATGCAGTTCCCAAGAAATACGAGGGTCTTGACGGCACTGAGCTTGCTATTAGCGAATCTCAGGAGCGCATGGCCGTTGTTATAGAAAAAGAAAATGTTGAGCGCTTCATGGAGCTTGCCGAGAGCGAAAACCTTGAGGCAACCGCGCTTGCACGCGTTACCGAAGAGCCCCGTCTCGTCATGAACTGGAAGGGCAACAAGATCGCAGATATCTCCCGCGCATTCCTTGATACCAACGGCGCTGAGAAGCATGTTGAGGCTGTTGTCAGAAAGTCCGAGAGCTTCAATAAGGAGATTCCCGCGGACTTTGAGAGCGGCATGAATTCCCTTGTGTCCGACCTGAATGTCTGCTCCAAGCGCGGACTTTCCGAGCGCTTCGACTCCACCATCGGCGCAGGTACAGTCCTGATGCCATTCGGCGGTAAAAACCAGCGCACACCCATTCAGGCAATGGTTCAGAAGATTTCCGTAGAGAAAAAGCACACCGACGACTGCTCGCTGATGTCATGGGGCTTTAACCCCTTCGTCAGCGAAAAGAGCCCGTATCACGGCGCATATATAGCCGTTGTTGAAAGCGTATGTAAGCTCGTTGCAACAGGCGCGAAGTTTGAGGATGTTTATCTCAGCTTCCAGGAGTATTTCGAACGTCTTAACAAAGAGCCCGAGCGTTGGGGCAAGCCTCTGGCCGCCCTCCTTGGCGCTTTCAAGGCTCAGATGGAGCTGGGTATAGGCTCAATCGGCGGCAAGGACTCCATGTCCGGCTCCTTTGAAAGCCTCGACGTTCCTCCTACGCTAATTTCCTTTGCGGTAACAGCCGAGAAGACAGGAAACATAGTTTCCAACGAGTTCAAGAAAGCAGGCAGCAAGGTCTGTGTTCTTGCTCCCGAATATGATGCTCAGGGACTGCCCACCTCCGAAAGCCTGCTTCGCAACTTTGATACCGTTACCGAGCTTCTTCGCTCCGGTAAGGCTATTGCGGCATACACCCCCGGCTACGGCGGCGCAGCGGAAGCAGTATTCAAAATGTGCCTCGGCAACGGCTTCGGCTTCGAATTTGACGGCGCACTTACTCTTGAAGATATCTTCT
>JAZLGD010000103.1:0-3403 GCA_045616105.1 Oscillospiraceae bacterium
GTCCCGGTCATAGCGCATGGCGCTGCGCTGGGAAATTGCGAGGGTGTCCTCAAGGCTGATATTAAGAACGCCGTTTTCCGCCTTGCCAGTGGAGAACAGAAGCTCAACCGCGTTCATCGCCTTTCTCACGTCGCCGCCGCAGGACATACTGATACGGCGCACAACTCCGTCCTCCAGCTTTGCCTCAAGTCCCGTTCTCTCCTCCATTATTCTGACCGCGCGCTGAACAGCGGGCGCGATCTCCGCAGAGGGAACGGATTTAAACTCAAACACGGTGGAACGGCTGAGGATTGCGTTGAACACGCAGAAATAGGGATTCTCCGTTGTGGATGCAATGAGAGTTATGCGTCCGTCCTCGATGAACTCCAAAAGTGACTGCTGCTGTTTTTTGTTGAAGTACTGAATCTCGTCAAGATACAGCAAAACGCCGCCGGGAGTGAGCATGGTATCAAGCTCGGCGATGATTGCCTTGATGTCCGCAATTCCCGCGGTTGTCGCGTTCAGCTTGCGCAGAGTACGGTTCGTTCTCTCCGCAATGATTCGGGCAACAGTGGTTTTGCCCGTACCCGAGGGGCCGTAGAAAATCATATTCGGCACCTGACAGCTTTCGACAATGCGGCGCAGCATGCCGTTAGCTCCCAGTATATGCTTTTGTCCCACCACATCGTCAAGTGACGAGGGGCGAATTTCATCTGCAAGTGGTTTGTTATACATTTTTTAACCTCGCTGCTGTCTTTGGATCCCCTTGTCAGGGGGGCTGTCGCGAAGCGACTGAGGGGTAGTCTCTCCCTCCGCCTCGCAGGCTCGGCACCTCCCTCATCAGAGGGAGGCATTGCTATATTTTACGTTTCGCTCTTATTGAACAAACGCGGCTTTTATGCTATCCTCATTAAGAGGTGATTAGTATGCGTACACCTGAACAGGTAAATGAAATCGTGCGGCTTTTAGAGGAGGAATACCCCGACGCCGAATGCACGCTTGATTATAAAAAGGATTATGAGCTTCTGTTTTCCGTGCGCCTTGCGGCACAGTGCACCGACGCAAGAGTCAACATGGTTACCCCCGCTCTCTTTGAGCGCTTCCCCACTCTCGAAGCCTTTGCGGAGGCCGATGTGGAGGAAGTTGAAAAGTATATCCACTCCTGCGGCTTTTACAGGGCTAAGGCAAAGGACATAGTAGGCAGCGCGAAAATGCTCATCGAGTCCTACGGCGGACGCGTTCCCGACACCATGGAAGAATTATTGAAGCTCCCCGGTGTTGGCCGCAAAACCGCAAACCTCATTCTCGGTGATGTCTACAAAATCCCCGGCTCAACGGTCGTGGATACCCACTGCATCCGCATTTCAAACCGTCTGGGCTTAGTCGACGGTCTCAAGGAGCCCGAAAAGATCGAGCGCGAGCTTCGCAAAATCCTGCCCCCCGAAAAGAGCTCCGATTTCTGCCACAGAATCGTGCTCCACGGCAGAGCTGTCTGCGATGCGAGAAAGCCCGACTGCGAAAACTGCTGCCTTAAGTCTGTGTGTCAGACAGCGGAATCAGAGTGATTTATCCTTGTCTATGATTGCCTGAAGACCCTGCTGAACTGCGGTTTCAAAGCCCAGCTCCTTGAGCTTGCAGACGCCCTCGATAGTGGTGCCGCCGGGCGAGCAGACCTTGTTCATAAGCGCAATGGGATGCTCGTCGCTCTCCTGATTGAGAAGTCCGCTTCCTATTACGGTTGCCGTTGCAATCTCCTCTGCAAGGGGTCTTGCAAAGCCTGCGCGCACGCCCGCTTCTGCCAAAGCATCAATATAAAGCAGAACAAATGCGCCCGATGCACCGCCCATTGCGGAGAATGTGGGGAACATCTTTTCTTCAATACGATATACCTTGCCGACGGTGGAAAATATGCCGTCGGCTATTTTCATGTGCTCTTCATCGGCATTCCTGCCGCCGCAGATTGCGGTGACCGAAGCCTTGACCTTTGCGTTAATGTTGGGCATGATGCGGACAACGGGCAGCCCCTCGCAGAGGCGCTCTTCATACCATGCACATTCCTTGCCCGCGGCAATGGTGAGCACGGTTTTGTCCTTTGTGATGAGCGCACCGACTTCGTCAAGCACGACCTGCATCATCTGGGGCTTTACCGCAAGAACTATGACCTGCGCCTTTTTTACGACATCAGCCGCATCAGGGCAGGGGATTATTCCGCATTTTTCCGCAAGCGCAAGGGTTTTTCCCTCGCTTCTGTTGAAGCCGAAAATCTCGTCATCTGCGAATTTTCCGCTTGCTGCCATTCCCTCAATTATGGCGCCCGCCATATTTCCGAGTCCTATAAATCCGTATTTCATAGTCCTGCTGCCTTTCATATAGTTCAGATTATTAATAATATATTGTACCATGTATGAAAAAAATGGGCAAGAGCCGTATGGAATTTGTCAATTTAAACCGTTATAAGGTTTTTTTCAAAAAATTATTGACTTTTTGTGAATAAGAATTATAATAGTTTCAATTGAACAAAGCATGATAGAGGCGCGGTTATCATCAGTAGCTTCGCAAAAACGCAGGGAAGCGTTGAAGTGAAAGGGGTCACCGCCGAAGGGTTCGATTTTCCCTAAATTGAACACCTGGGCCGTCGGACAATATCCGCCGGACTGTCGCAAACGCGGAGAGCTGTCAGACTAATTGGATTTTTGTGTGTCGTGGACAGTGTGCTCTGTTCATGACATTTTTTCATTTCAGGAGGACTTATTCATGAGTTCAAGAAAGAGACTGTGGAGCATAGTATTTGCAGTCATGATAATTGCATCTATGTTCACCATCTGCGCACTGGCTGACGGAAACACCGCTCCCGAAAGCGGCGCAAGCACCGTCTGCACCACCTGCTGGGGCGAAGACGGCGTTGTCGACAGCTGTGAAGACTGCGGCGGCACCGGCATAATAGAAAGCGACAGCAACTTTGCTTTCTCATTCTGGGCACTGGTACCCCCCATCGTTGCAATCGCACTGGCACTCATCACAAAGGAAACCTTCAGTTCCCTGTTCCTTGGCGTTCTTGTCGGCGCACTTCTGTCCCACAACTTCGCACCCGTTGCATCCCTCGACTCCATCATTAACGATGGCTTCGTTCCCGCAATCGTTGACAACGCAGGTAACTTCGTATTCCTCGTAATTCTGGGCTCCATGGTTGCACTTGTTAACGCAACCGGCGCTGCAAACGCATTCGGCAAGTGGGCCGCAAAGAATGTTAAGGGCAAGGCCGGCTCCCTCATCGCAACCTTCATCCTCGGCATTCTCATCTTCATCGACGACTACTTCAACTGCCTTACCGTCGGCACCGTTATGCGTCCTCTGACCGACAAGCAGAATGTATCCCGCGCAAAGCTTGCTTACCTCATCGACGCAACCGCAGCTCCCATCTGCA
>JAZLGD010000104.1:0-12237 GCA_045616105.1 Oscillospiraceae bacterium
TTCGCTCGTTTCTCATAAAAAATCGGTTGTGACGATATATGCGCTGGATCATATCCTGGGCTATCTTGGCGCTGATTTTGTTGCGGATTTCCATGCAGAGCATCCGGGCATAACGCTAAGCGTGCTGGACACGACCGATGAAGCGGCGCTGGAAAGCCTTTCGGCAGGGAAGAGCGATTTCGCTCTGGTGAACGGGCCGATTGACAATACCCGATTTACGGCCGAGCCGCAGTTCTTTTCCCGCTACTGCTTCCGAATTCATAAGGACAACCCGCTTGCCTACAAGAGCTCTTTGCAGTTTGAGGATTTCCGAGGTCAGAAGCTTATAGGAAAAGGGAGGGCTTACCATTGCTTCCGCACCAACATTGACAGATATCTTTTTGAAAACGGAATTGATATAGATGTTCCCGTTGAAACGTCTGATGAAGAGCTTATGATGGAGCTCGTGGAAAAGAATCTTGCAATAGCGGTAACATATGATTTTTCCGCAATTTCCCACTGCGGCGAAAATACGGTTATACGCTATCTTGACGACCCCGGTATGGGACATAATATTTATCTTGTAGAAAAAGCAAACACACTTCCCACAAAGCCCGGCAGAGCTTTTAAGCGCTTTTTGCTGGAGCGAATGCCGCCAAATTCCGCAGTTGACAAACGCTGAAAGAATACTCTCATCCGTTTGCGGAAAAATATCAACAGATTTTGTGCAAAAAAGCGTCGAATTTTTTCGACGCTTTTACTAAATAATAATCTGCGCACAATTTCAGCAAATATTAGCCGGATTTTTGTTACAAAAATTATCGGGTTTTCGGGACTAAAATGACTAAAAAATTTTGCGAAAAAACTCGAAAAAGATCGTAAATACAAATAATTTGTCGTATGCTATCATGTTCTTGTCCGAAAAATAAGAATCAGGTTGGTGATATGAGTGAACACTTTACAAGTGGTGATCTGCACATCTACGGACGATTATGTAAGGAGCATACACGGCAATGTATTATGTACGCAGACAATAGATGATACGAATATACATGACTTGGCAAATTTTCTGAAAGGTCTGTTGCTTGCTCCGTCAAAAATGGTGCAGCCCTATAACGAAAAACCTGTGTATGAAGAGCCGCTCACGGAAAAAAGTGCGAACAAGGTCAGTCTTATAGAAATAGCCGAGGTTTTGAACAGGCTCGGAATGCCAAGCAATCTTTTAGGTTACAGATATCTGCGATTTGCCATTCAGGTTGCCGTTGCAGATACGGAAGTCCTTAACTCCATCACAAAAAGGCTGTATCCGGCTGTGGCAAGAGAATTCGGCACAACTGCGTCCAATGTCGAGCGCTCCATAAGACATGCTATCGAGGTGGCATGGGATCGAGGGGATATAGACAAGCTGGAAAGCTGCTTCGGCTATTCCGTTGATCCTAACAGAGGCAGACCGACCAATGCCGCATTTATTTCAAAAGTGGTTGATAATCTTCTTCTGGGTATTTAAAACCTGAATCCGAAGCAGATAATTCAAGGCTGCGCGGCGAGCAGAACGGTGGAGATAAGCATGAATTACCATCGCTTGTCCTCCGCCGTATTTTTCATTGTTTATCAAGCGATTTTTTAGTTGTTTACCTGTTTAAAGTGCTTTACACAGGCCCTGCTGTCTGCTATACTGATTTTGAGAAATCCTATATTTCTACACTATATAAGAGAGGGATTATCTATGCAGTATAATTTTGACGAAATCATTGACAGAAGAAATACCAACGCCCTTAATACCGACGGCTTCAGGGGCTATATTTTCCATGCGGGACCGGAAAAGGTTTTCCCGTTCAAGGATGAAGAATTCGTGCGTATGTGGGTTGCCGATATGGAGTTTGCAACACCCCAGCCTATCCGCGATGCAATGAAGGCACGAATTGACCAGAGAATATTCGGTTACAGCGCCGTGTTTACCGACGATTATTACAATGCTTTCTCCGCGTGGTGCAAAGAAAAGTACGACTGGAGCTTCCCCAAAGAGGAGCTGACATTCTCTCAGGGCATAATCCCCGCTCTTTATCAGCTGGCAGAAATTCTGGTGGCAAAGGATGAGAAAATGCTCACCTTCACACCTGCATACGGCTATTTCCTGCATACTGCAGAGTATAACAATGTCGAGCTGGTACACAGTGACCTGCGTATTGCCGAGGACGGTACCTTCTCCATTGATTTTGAGGACTTCGAGCGTAAGTGCGCTGACCCCAAGATGAAAGTCGTCGTTCTGTGCAATCCCCATAACCCCAGCGGTCGTATGTGGACTGAAGAAGAATTGGGCCGTATTGCAGCTGTTGTCGAAAAGTATAACCTGTGGCTCATTTCCGACGAAATTCACTGCGACCTGATCCGCTGCGGTAAAAAGCATATCCCCATGGGCAAGGTAATGCCTGATTATATAAAGCTCATTACCTGCATGTCTGCAAGCAAGACCTTTAACATGGCTGGTCTGATGATGTCCGACATCATCATCCGCGACGAGGTCACCCGCAATGAATTCTGCGAGCGCGATAAGACCGTCGGCTTTGTTAATCCGCTGTCCGTTGCGGCTCATCAGGCGGCATACGAGCACTGCGGCCCCTGGCTGGAAGAGCTGAAAGCATATCTGGATGATAACTTCGCATATGTAAAGAACTTCCTCACCGAGTATCTGCCCGAGGCAGTCATGGCAGTTCCCGAGGCAACCTATCTGGCATGGGTAAATATAGGCAAGTGCATCCCCGATATTGCAGACCACTGTGACTTCTTCGCAAACGAAGCAGGTGTACTGCTGGAAGGCGGTAACGGCCTGTTTGTAGGCAACGCAGAAGGCTATATCCGTCTTAATCTCGCTATGCCCCGCAGCATTATCCAGACCGGTATGGAACGAATTCGCGACTCTATCTACGCCCACAACGGCAAGAAATAATAACAAGCATAGAATAAACGACAGCCGCACCTTTAACTAAGGTGCGCCTGTCTTTCTTATTCGGCCAGGATACCTGCACAGCCTTTGGTGCAGAGCGCCTCGATTGTGTTTGAAAGCTCCTTTATCGGAAGCTTCATGCCGGAATGATACCATGCCTGATATGTAGCGATTTCGCCCGCGAATATGAAGCGGGTTATGATCTGTGTCTTTTCAGGGTCACTGCGGAAGTGCTCAACGGCGGCATCACTTGTCATCTCAATCAGGGTGTTGAGCACCTTGTTGGAGAGCGAGAAGTTTCTTTCCGAGCTGAAGAGCGCGTCGACAAATTCAACATGGTCGCTGATTGTGGCATAGAGCTTGTCGAAGATAATTGAAGGATCCGCGAGCGCCCGCTCAAAATCAATCGACTTTATCAGTTCGGCAAAATTACCGACGATTTCGTCTTCAATCTCATCAACCAGCTGATAGACACCGGTGTAGTAATTATAGAAGGTCTTGCGATTGATGTCGGCAAGGTCGGCTATTTCCGTAACGCTTATGTCGTTAATATCCTTCTCTGTCATGAGCTGAGTCATGGCTTTGTGGATTGCGCGTTTGGTTTTTATTACTCTGCGGTCTGTTTTTATAGTATTGTTTTCCATTTGTCTGCCTTCTTTTATACGATTATTGTTACTGACGCGGTAAAAACCCCACTCGTGATTAACGTGTGAATTATACAACAGTGGGGGAGAAAGTTGCCCATTGTGGAAATAGTACACATATGTATAATAATACACGAACGGGGCGGTTGTCAAATGAAATATTTCGCGACTCTTGTTAGATCGCGGAGCTGCCGCGCGATGAAAGGAGAATAACATGGAACTCGAAGAAATGACAGTTAAAGAATTTATAGAAAACCATAACGGAAATGCGCTTCTTGAGCAATATGCGCCTGTGCTGCTTAAATACCCCCTGAAGCTTTTTTACAAGAAGAGTGTAGGCGAAGCTTTTGGACGCATTGTAGATAAGGGCGTCCTCACAGATGCCGACGCTAAAGCCGCGCTGGCAAATATCAAGGCTGTTCTTTAAAGGATTAAGCGGAAGCATTCAGCTTCCGCTTTGTCGGTTTAATAAAATAATAAAAGGGTTATGAGCTTATGAAAAAACAACCGGAAACTATTTTAACAATCGCAAAATGGGGTTATTTTGCGGTATCGGTTTTACTTATCGTACTTGGAGTTCTTTTTATGGTGTTTCCCGAAACTTCAATTTCGGTAATGGTGAAACTGTCCGCTGTCATCATGATGATATTCGGAATTATAAAAATTGCCGGACATTTTTCGCAAGGGCCGTACCGAGGGGCATTCCAGTTTGACCTTGAGCTCGGAGCTTTGCTGATAGTGCTCGGACTTGCGGTTCTGCTCAAGCCTGAAGGCGCCGTAAACATTCTCTGCATTGCTTTGGGTATTTCGGTATTTACCGACGGAATCTTCAAAATGCGGATATCGTTTGAATCCAGAAAACTCGAGGTGTCGGGATGGTGGCTTACCTTTGCCGCCTCGGTGCTGGCAATGGTGATTGGATTGATACTTGTGTTCAGACCCTCAGACAGCGCCGGTGTTATTATGGCTGTTATCGGTCTGTCCCTCATTATTGACGGCATACTCAATCTGTGCGGAGCCATCACCGCGTTAAGAATTATCAGAGCACAGACCCCGGAAGTGATTGAGGTCGACAGCTTTGAGATCGGAGAGTGAGCCGAGTGGTAATACTGAAGCTTTTGCTTTTTTGCCTGCTCGCAATAATCGGCGCGGCAGTATTGTATGTGCTGTTTTTAATCGTAAACGGTTTGTTCGTGGATAAAACCCGTGAATATGAAAAAGACAGCGCGTATTTTCGCGCATTGCTGAATTCGGGAACATGGTGTGCAATGTTTTTTGCACGCATAAAGATTAAGACAGAGGGTCTTGAGAAAATTCCCGACGGCAGATTCCTCCTTGTCGGTAACCACCGCTCAAAATTTGATCCGATTGTCACATGGTATGTTTTAAAACATAAACAGCTTGCCTTCATATCAAAGCCCGAGAACTTCAAAATACCCTTTTACGGGCCGATTATTCGCAAGTGCTGCTGCCTTTCCATCGACAGGGAAAATCCGAGAAATTCGCTGAAAACGCTGTATAAGGCGGCGGACCTGATTAAAAATGACGAGGTTTCCGTCGGCGTTTATCCCGAAGGAACGAGGAGCAAAACCGACGAGCTTCTTCCGTTTCATAACGGCGTTTTCAAAATTGCCAAAAACGCAAATGTCCCGATTGTGGTGGTTTGCACACAGGGGACGGAAAAAATACATACTAATTTCCCGCTGAAGCGCTCGCATGTAAGCTTTGCGGTCACTGATGTTATTCCCGCGGAGTATGTTCAATCGCATAAAACCGAAGAGATCGGTGTCCGTGTAAGGGAATCACTTTCCGTTCGTTTATACGGCAAAAGCGGGGAAGAAACCGAAACAGGCACGGAATGCAGGCGCGCATCCGGCCGGTGATCTGACGGAAATCGAAAGAGGAATTATATGAAGAAACGCTTTATGTCCGCATCTGCGCTGATAATAATTGTTCTCGTGTGTGTTTTTGCAGGAAGCTATACACGAACGGCGCTGTTTTTGGTATCAGGTATTCTCTGCGCTTACGAGCTTTGCAGGAACTTAGAGAAAACCAATCTTAAATGCTCCTTTGGTGTCTTAACAGCATATCTGGTATCGCAAGCCGTTTGCGTGCAGTTTTTCCCGAGCCTTTTGTCATATTGCATATGCTTTGTTTGTTGTTCGTACCTTGCAATTTTATTCGGAATATTATCAAAAGACAACAAGGGCGGAGCTGTGTTCGGAACACTGACGGGGCTTGTATATCCGTGCCTGCTTTTCGGACTGGTGATGGTCATCTGCGCAGACGAGCTGTGGCTTGAAACGCTTTCAATTGCCTGCGTCGCAACCTGGACCTGCGACAGCTTTGCGCTGTTCGGCGGAAAGCGCTTCGGAAAAACAAAGCTTGCTCCCGAGATCTCCCCAAACAAAACGGTTGAGGGCAGTATCTGCGGTGCTGTTTCCTCTGTTTTTGCGGGCGTTATAATATGGCTGCTCGGAAAAGCTTTCGGCGGATGCGTATTCGGAAGATACGAATACATGCAGCTGCCCTTATGGTGCTGTGCGCTGACTTCTCTTCTGGCTTCCACTTTCGGTCAGCTGGGCGATCTTGCGGAATCGCTGATTAAAAGAATGATCGGGGTAAAGGATTTCTCCGATCTTATTCCCGGCCACGGCGGAATGTTTGATCGAGCAGACAGCCTGTTGTTTTCAATTCCGGCGGCTTATGCGTGCCTGCAGTTTTTTGTGCTAATAAAATAGCGTAAGAAAACCTCCGAATCATTTGATTCGGAGGTTTTCTTAAATTATGCGTGCAGAATTAAAGCCTCACAGATGTAAGGTTAAAAACCAACATATGTGAGGCAGATTGTATTTACAGCATTTTTTATTCGCCTTCGGTTTCTTCGCGCTCAAGCCACGGCAGGCGATAGATAAATCCGCTGAGACCGAAATAAGTGCGGGCAGTATCCAGTTCATATCCACAGAGGAAAGAGGCAGAAGCTGAAGCCAGGGCATGCTTATGCCGAAGGAGTGAATACAGCTGTGTCTTACGGTTGGTCAACTTTTCCCAGTTGGGATTGATTTCGGTTGTTGCCACGCTTGAAAACTTATTTGTGTTCATGTGCTTCTCCTACAGTGCGCCTTTCATGTTTCGACGAAATCATCATAACGGTCATAGTCTTCAAGTGAAATACATAATTCCTCCGCCAGATTAGACAGATTATAGGGAATACCGTCTACCCAGGTCTGCTTCCCCTAAACAGCTTCTAGATTAGATTACACGAGCAAAAACACTGCAAAATGCTCAGAGCATTTACCTCATTGCAATAATTTGATAATTGATTTTATTGTTTGCTGATTCAGCATACTTCTTCCGCGCGTATGTATTGCCTTATCAATATCATCAATGCTTGATAACACATATTCACTTTCAATCGGACTATTTCCGTGGAGCAGGAAAGCATAGCCGCTCACCCAAACGCTTGAGCCGTAATATTCAAGATACTTTGCCAAGATGTAAACCTGACGCTTTACTTGCTTAATGGGGTTTTTGACGGCTTTTAAATAGGTGTTTCCGGCATCAGTCGTATGGTGTTTTGTCCACTCATAATCGTCTTCAGTTCCAATTAATTTTCCGTTGTAATTTTTTACTTCAATAATGAAAACGCCGTATTTATTGACGATAACATTGTCAAGCTCGGCAGGCTTATCCTCATAAGTTATCTCGACATTTGTGAAAAGAAAATCGCCTTCGCGCAAAATGTTCCGTATGATATCTGCAGCGGCTTGCTCGCCGCGCCTGCCGGCATACTCTACGGGTGATTCAAATGTTGTTTCGGAAAAGTCATGATTATTGCTTGCAATAATTATTATGATGATTATTGCAAGGATGGCTATCGGAATAAAAAACATAACACTACCTTTTTGTCTTCCTTGCAGTTCTTTTTGTCGCACTCCATTAATCTTTATAAATACCATATCATAAAAGGAATAAAATCTCAATGTCGACAAAAAGAAGTGGATGTAACTAAAAACAGTTACATCCACTCAACATTGGATAAAGCTATTATCTGAAAGTGTTAATTACTTGCGATTCTTGAAATCTCTGTCCACATCCGCTTTCCAGCTAGCACCCAGCGGTGCGCGGGCGCGGGTCATGGTTATTGCCTCATTTACGGAGCAGAACATGGTTTCGTTACCCACGGTGTCCTTGCGGTAGTTTGCGGCGCGTTCAGGAGCAATGCCGATGCGGCCTGCGGTTTCGATAGCGTCGATATCTGCACCGAGGAAGATAAACTCCCAGCCGTACTTTACCTTTTCGTGCTCGACTATGCGTTTTACCTCATCTGCATCAAAGCGGCGGCTTGCGTTTTCATAGCCGTCGGTGGTGATGACGAAGAGCGTCTTCTCGGGCACGTCCTCGGGGCGGGCATACTTATGGATTCTTGCGATGTGGCGGATTGACTTTCCGACAGCATCGAGCAGGGCAGTGCAGCCGCCGACACGGTAATCGTCTTCGGTCAGAGGCTTGACCTCGCTGATGTCCACACGGTCGTGCAAAAGATTGGAGTGGTCATTGAAGAGTATGGTGGTGACGTAGCACTTGCCGTCTTCCTTCTTCTGCTTTTCGAGAATGGAGTTGAAGCCGCCGATGGTGTCGCTTTCGAAGCCGGACATGGAGCCGGAGCGGTCAAGGATGAATACGAGTTCGGTAATGTTATTTTTCATGTTTATTTCCTCCTGAAAAAATCATGTGGCCTTTTTGTTTACAGCCACATGATAATTCATTTTGGGAGGAAATAGGTATCCTGCGAGGATACGTTTTAAATTTTTTCAGAAGCCAATCAGGGACTGGTCGTATTCAAGGAGAATTTCGTTTATGTCAAAGATATTGTAGATTTTGTTTGTGATAAACCATTCCAGAATTATATCGAATTTACTGCTTCGGGACAGGGAATATCCCGCCTTGGACAGCATTTCCTTTGCTTCGTCGAGGGGAAGCTCAAGGGCAAGAATAAAGCCTGCAACAGTGGGTTTGGTAGGCCTGTATCCGGGTGTGTTTTTGATCTTTGAGAACACACTTTTCGTCATGTTTGCCTTGTTGTAGCACTCGGCGTTTGTCATGCCGCTTTCTTCGATTTTTCGCAGAAGCATTTCTGCGAAGCTTTCGTCAACCTGCTTGAGCATATCATCCAGCTTAGGCGCTTTTGGTGCTAACTTGAATCTCGGTCTTGCCTTGCCTGCGGCAGCCGGCATGCTGTTCGCATACGGCGCCGCTTCAGGCATGCCAATGCTCATGGAGGCGCAATTCGGGAAGTATTCGCCAAAGTAATTGCGTTCGACGAACTGCTGTACCTCATTGAAAAGCTTTGTTCCCAGATTATATGTATGGCTACGGTACGCTACGAGGTAGACAGTCATATCGTGCTCATCGAGGAAATCTTCTATGCTCTCCTTCGCGATGTGCATGGCATCGTCTTCGGGAAAACCGAAGGTACCTGCGGAGATAAGAGGGAAGGCAACGGTCTCGCACTTATATTCAAGCGCAAGCATCAGCGCGTTCTTATAGCAGGATGCGAGAAGTGACTGTTCAATCGGATTGCCGTCACTCCATATTGGCCCGACCGTGTGGATAACATACTTTGCGTTGAGATTGTATCCTTTAGTAAGGACAGCATGTCCCACATCGCAGTGGCCGATTTTCATACACTCGAGAGAGAGGTCAAAGCCGGCTGCTTCGTGAATCATTCTGTCAACACCGCCGCTGCCGGAGAGATAGATATCCGTTGCGTTGACAATGGCATCGCAGTACATCGCGGTTATATCGCCTTTTTTAAGATAAAGTGGCATAGAAAAATCTCCTTATCAATAAAGAGTATAATTCGCTTATGTGATTGGAGGAGCGATTATTCCTCGTCTTCGCTATCGACAGACGATGATTCAGGCTGCTGATAGTGCTTGCCTATTAGCGCATAGAGCGATACGGCAGCTACTGCGAGACCCACAACAATGAATAAAGCGCTGAAAGAATACAGCAGCAAGTGATTTGCGCTGCCCATATCTCCGCTGAGAATCTGATAAGCCTGATATACGAGGTAGATGCCCACAACAAGCCATAGAATAAGGGATGTTTGATTGTGGCGGCATAAGAATTTGTTGAGTTTTTCTTTCATGGGGAGCATCCTTTCAAAAACTGAATGGTTTGGTGCGAAATCCCGAGGCTATGTCCTTGTAATTGCCAACCTCAAAGCTGTGCTCAGGATATGCTTTGTTCCACTCTTCCGCGAGGGCAGATGCAAAGCGCTGCGTCAACTCCGTGCCGTAATCGAGTGCGGCAGGGCAGAGGTAGACGCATAGGAAGCTTCTCAGGTCAAAGAGCTTGGCCTTTCTGCCAATTTTGTGTCTGAGCTCATTAGCGGCAAAGTCCATAAGCCGAGATATTTCACTGCCCATATTGTCTCCGCTCAGTTCGGCAAAAAAACGGGCGCATTCAGTCTTGTATTTTTCAAATGCGGCAGAATAGTCATCTCGGGTGAAATGCCGCAGGTATTCCGGGTACATAGAAATAATGTCCATCTTTTTAGTATCCTCATTGATGAAGTTTGTCATGGCTCCGTTCAGACAATTGCACATTAACAGTCTGTTTTACTCAAAATACCATATAACCCAACAAGTCGCAACCAAAAAAGAACAGCAAGCCGCAGTGGTGACCATAGCGAAAGCTTATGCAAGTTATATCTGCTGAGCTGCATTCTGAGGTGCCTGAAAGCGCTCCTGCATTTCTGTAATAAATTTTTCAGCGATCGGTGAAAACATCTGATACTTCTTCCAGACGAGATACATCTTGTTTTCCAGCACCGGCATCAGCGGGCGAAAAACAAGATTGCTGTCGCCGCCGGTATGGATCAGCTTGTCAAATGTCAGGAGAACACCCAGCCTTTCCGAGGCGAATACACCTCCGTTATAGGAAAGCTGGAAAGAGCCTTCAAGGTGCAGCTCATTCATTTTGGAACCTGCCCATCTCGGAATATCCGCATTCCAGGACTGCTCTGAGCAAAACAGCGGAATCCCTATCAGGTCATCCACGCGGATGAACTCTTTTTCAGCAAGGGGATCATCCTTATGGCACACGGCGCCCCACTTATCCGTTTCGGGAAATTCCAGAACATTGTATTTTTTATAATCCGGCGTTTCAACGAGAATCGCAAAGTCGAGGATTCCCTTATCAAGGCGCTCCAGAACCTGTTCTGTTGCACCGCTGGTGATGTGATAACGAAGGTTTGGGTATTTGGTCTTAAATCGGTGTATCTCCTTGGCAAGCAGACGAATCTGATAGCTTTCTGCCAGACCGAAGAAGAGATCTCCACCGCTCACATCATCCATAGCCGAAAACTCATCTGTTATCTTGTCAGCCATTGCAACCAGATCCTCAGCGCGTTTTCGCAGGAGCTGTCCCTCGTCTGTAAGCTCGATGCTGAAAGCATGGCGGATAAAAAGCGGCTTCCCGAGTTCATCCTCAAGTGCCTTCAACTGCTTGGAAAGTGTGGGCTGGGTAACATGAATCAGCTCCGCGGCCCTTGTCATATTCTCTTCTCTTGCAACAGCCAGAAAATATCGCAGGGATTTAATATCCATGTTTATCATCCTTTTCTAAGATATTACAAAATGGCATTTCATGATATGAATTATAACTATTAGCGCTTTCGATTTCAATGGGTTAAAATAAAATTACACAATATGAGAGGTATCATTATGGATTTTACACCCAGTGAGGTGATGCAGTATCTGGAGGAGCTGCAGATTCCGGATGAACTTCGTGCCCGATGCGAAACCATGCTGAAGGAGCAACGCTACGAGGAGCTGTATGCAGCACTACGCGGGGTGCGTCAGGACTTTCTGGAGAATATGCACGAAAGCCAGCGGCGGCTGGATCACCTGGACCACCTGATCTATGACATTAAAAAGAAAAAGTGAGGCTAACTGAAATGATGAAAACACAGGAATTAAATCTGGTAACAGAATGGGATAAGACCTTCCCCAAAAGCGACAAGGTCGACCACAGAAAGGTTACATTTGTGAACCGCTATGGAATCACATTGGCAGCGGATATGTATGTTCCGAAGAACGCTGAAGGCAAGCTTCCCGCGATCGCCGTTTGCGGCCCCTTCGGCGCAGTTAAAGAGCAGTGCTCCGGCCTCTATGCACAGACTATGGCTGAGCGCGGAAACCTGACCATCGCCTTTGACCCGGCCTTTACCGGTGAAAGCGGCGGCGAGCCCCGTTACATGGCATCTCCTGACATCAACACCGAGGACTTTATGGCAGCGGTCGATTTTCTCTCCGTACAGGAAAACGTAGATGCAGACAGAATCGGTATTATCGGCATCTGCGGATGGGGCGGTATGGCTATGAATACTGCGGCTCTGGATACCAGAATCAAAGCCACGGTTGTTTCCACAATGTACGATATGACCAGAGTCAATGCCAACGGTTATTTCGATTCTGAAAACAGCGAGGAGCAGCGTTTTGCGAAGAAGCAGGCCATGAACACACTCCGTACGGAAGAATACAGAAAGGGCGAGTATTCCAGAGCGGGCGGATGCCTTCCTCTTCCGGTTCCCGAGGATGCTCCGTTTTTCGTAAAGGATTACAGTGAATATTATAAGGGCAGAGCATACCATGCAAGATC
>JAZLGD010000105.1:0-30185 GCA_045616105.1 Oscillospiraceae bacterium
CGGAGCAGGAAGAAGCGCAGTGCGTCAACACCGAACATGTCCGCAAGGACATAGGGGTCAACAACATTGCCCTTGGACTTAGACATCTTGCCGCCGTCGATTACCAGCCAGCCGTGGCCGTAAACCTTCTTGGGCAGGGGAAGCTCCATGCTCATGAGCATTGCGGGCCAGATGATCGAATGGAAACGGACGATTTCCTTGCCGACAATGTGGTGTGCAGGCCAGTACTTTTCAAAATCGTCGTATTTATCATTGAGATAGCCCATTGCGGTGCAGTAGTTAAACAGTGCGTCAACCCAGACGTAGACAACGTGACCCGGGTCAAAGTCAACGGGGATGCCCCAGCTGAAGCTTGTACGGGAAACGCAGAGGTCTTCAAGACCGGGCTTGATGAAGTTGTTGATCATCTCGTTTACGCGGGAAGCGGGCTCGAGGAAAGTGCCGGTTTCCAGCAAATCCTGAACGGGCTTTGCGTACTTGGAGAGCTTGAAGAAGTATGCCTCCTCCTCAGCATAGTGAACTTCTCTGCCGCAATCGGGGCACTTGCCGTCAACGAGCTGGCTCTCGGTCCAGAAGCTTTCGCAGGGAGTGCAGTACATACCCTTGTATGCGCCCTTGTATATATCGCCCTTGTCGTACATCTTCTTGAAGATGCGCTGAATGGACTCAACGTGGTAATCGTCGGTGGTGCGGATGAAGCGGTCGTTGGAGATGTTCATAAGCTTCCACAGATCCAGAACGCCGTGTTCGCCTTCAACGATTTTATCAACAAATTCCTGAGGAGTTACGCCGGCTTCCTTTGCCTTCTCCTCAATTTTCTGACCGTGCTCGTCGGTGCCGGTGAGAAACATCACGTCATAGCCGCACAGCCTCTTGTATCTTGCAATAGAGTCAGTCGCAACGGTGCAGTAGGTGTGACCGATATGAAGCTTGTCGGACGGGTAATAAATCGGGGTTGTGATGTAAAATGTGCCCTTACTCATGTTTCTCTTTTCTCCTATCATGTATGTAATTCTTTAATTAGCGGGTTTATTCAAGGGGGGTGTTGTCGATTTCAGGTTCGACAGGCTCAGCGGGGGTTACGGGTGCCGGTTCCGGAGTTGCCGCGGGCTTCGGGGTCTCTGCGGGTGCCGGAGTCTCCGGTGCAGCGCTCGGCTCGGGCTTGGGGGTCGAAGCGGGCTTCTTTACATCCTCATCGTGATAATGATAGAAGCTATGAGCCTCGAGATTGCGGCTTATGAGGTTGCCGTCCTTGTCATATACGCTGCGATAGGTGTCGGCAGTGTATCCGCCGCTGGCAGAGCCGGTGGAATAGTTCATTTCAACGTAGCTTCCGTCAAGGTCGGTGCCCCAGATTTCAACGGTCAGGTTGCGTCCGGCGCACTTTGTGACAATCTTAATGGGGAAGCTGCGATTATTTACAAATTTGAATTCCGGGCCGCCCCAGCTTACTGTTGCATCGAGGCCAGCGGGGAGATAGCTTACGGGGAAGTAGTGGCAGGTTCTTGCGGTAACCTCAAGGTTTGCGTACAAAACCGCGCAATAAAGGGTGGAGGATACCTGACAGATACCGCCGCCAACCTCGTTTACGACCTTGCCGTTTGCGTATGCGCCTGCAGCCTTGAAGCCGGCTGCCTCAGTGCGCTGGCCTACGGTGTCGTTGTAGGAAAAGCTGTCGCCCGGGTTGAGTACAACTCCGTTTATCTTGGAAGCGGCAAGCTCAACATTGTTTGCGCGGCTTGCCGAGGAGCTTGAATAGTTGCTGGTCTGGGAGCCGAGAAGGTCGGAGAAGAGCTCTCCGTTAAAGTTCTCAAGATTGTGCTCGGGAAGAGTTATCTTCAGAGGGACAACAACAAGCTCGCCCGCCTTTGCATCGGACCAGAGCTTCTGTGCCTCCTTGACATCAAAATCAACGCCCTTGACGCTTTCGACAACAGACTGGGTTTTGGCATCATAGCCTGCATCCACGGGCTCAACGAATACTTCCTCGTGGAGCTTATCAAAATCACAGCTTGCGCTGTCGTCATAGCCCAGCTCGTAAGTAATACTCTCCTGACCGTCTTCAAGCGCATCGATAATCATTCCGCAAAGTGCTTCGGTGTCCAGCTTTTCGTTTCCGGCACCTTTAACCATGCTCAGCGTGCCCTTATCGGCATCGACGATGTAGCCCTTTTCGAGAAGCTCGTTCAATACGGTGGCCTTCTCTTCGATCATCTTGCAGATGCCTTCGTTGTCGCCTGTGTCAACAAGGTCTTTGACAGTAGCATTGCCGCCTATGCACTTAAAATATGCAAACAGGTCTTTTATGGGGTTTCCGCTGTGACCGAAATCGTAGGCTGCCTCGGCTGCCTGAGTGCAGTCCATGGTAAGACCGGCCTCTTCGGCGCTTACGGAAAATTCATATCCTGCGGGCAGGGTGACCTTTACAGAGCCGAAGTCGCGGCTCTCCCAGCCAGCCGCGGCAAGAGCTGCCGCCGCTTCGGACTTTGTCATACCGCCCAGCTCGACATCGCCCAGTGTCATACCGGGGTGGATGGTCTTTCCGTGACCGAGAATCGCGCCGCCGCCTATACCGACGACAAGAACTGCGACAAGAGCGATGGCGGCGATGATTATCGCCTTCTTGCCGGCAAATGCGGATTTGACCTTTTCGGATTTATTTCTTTTTTTGACTTTTTCAGCCTTTATGTGCTTTCCCTTATCTGCCATATCTTTTTGTCTCCCAATCAGCCTTGGCCTGTTTTTTCGCGATAGAAGGCCTCGAACAGCTCATCATAGCCGACGGGAACTTCCTGTTTTTCTTCTTTCTCATAGGCTTCTTTCATCCATGGATTTGTTTCAGCCTTGGCACCGGTCTGCATATCGAGCATTACGCCGATGAGCTGGTTTGATACTAAGAAGCCCTGAGGGGTGAGCCGCCAGTAATCGCCGTCTTTTGTGGCCCAGCCCTTTTTCTCAAATGTATTTAAGGAGTCCTCGATGGGAGCCCAGTCACTGAGATATATTTTATGATATTCTTCCTTGGATATGCCGCGCGTGGTGCGCAGTCCGAGCATTAAATACTCGGCGGCCTTCTGCACGGGAACTATATGTTCGTATTCGTCGATAATAAGCTTGTCGCCTTTTACAGCGGCAATATACTTGTCCAGATCTTTTACGAAGCTGTAACGCACATTGTTAACGCAGGAATGTGCGCCCGGACCGAAGCCCATGTAGTCCTGAAGCGTCCAGTATTTGAGATTGTGCTTCGACTCATATCCGGGAACGGAGAAGTTGGAGATCTCATACTGGGGATAACCGTAGCGCTCCAGAGTTTCGCAGGTGTAAAGGTACATATCCGCCTGCTCGTCGTCGGTGGGAATAAGAGGCGAATTGATGTAGCGGTACATGGGTGTGCCTTCCTCCAGCTTCAGGCCATAGCAGGAAAGATGCTCGGGGTGCAGCTCGAGAGCCTTGGAAAGGGTTTCTGCCCAGTCGCCCTTTGTCTGGCTGGGCAGACCGTAGATAAGGTCAAGACTTATGTTGTCAAAGCCGGCATCGCGGGCATTTTCGACCGCGGTAATCGCCTGACGGAAATTATGCCGGCGGCCGATAATCTTTAGCAGATCGTTGTTGGCCGACTGAACGCCCATTGAAAGGCGGTTGACGCCCTCTTTCCTCAAAAGCTTAAGGTCGCTGAGCTTTACGGAGTCGGGATTTACCTCAACGGTAATCTCGCAGTCAAGCCTGACCCTGCCTGTGCGCTTGAGCTCATCGAGAATTCCGACGAGGTTTTTGGCGCCGTAGTAGCTGGGCGTGCCGCCGCCGAAATAGATACTGTCTATTTCAAAAGACTGCATCGCCTCAGCCGACTCGCTTATATGCGATAAAAGCGCGGATTGGTAATCCGGCATTTTCCGCTCGCAGCCGGGCAGCGAATAGAAATCGCAGTAGCCGCATTTGCTGGCGCAGAACGGTATATGAATGTAAATTCCTAAACGCTTACCCATTAATTACTCCAATCAGAAGAGCTGGCAGACCAGCTCTGCGTAAGTTGCGGGATCTTCAATCTCAACGCCGGCAATAAGCTCTGCCTGTGCGTAGAGAATCTTGCTCATTGCGGCGGCCTTGTCCTTATCGCCGCTGTCGAAGGCTTCCTTGAGAGCAATGTATGCGTGGTGGGAGCCGTTGAGCTCGAGAACGCGGTTTGCGCGAACCTTGCGCATCTCCTCGGAAGGACCGTTGCGGAAGTATTTCTCCATTTCAAGAGTGATGCCGCCTGCGGTTGCGAGACAGCAGGAGGAGGAAACGAGCTTGGAGGAGAGAGTTACCTGCTTCAGGTTTTCGTCTCCGACGCTTTCCTTGATAAACTCGAGAAGGTCCTTTGCTTCCTCGCTCTTTTCTTCCGCTTCCTTCTTCTCTTCCTCGGTCTGGAAGCCCAGATCCTCGGTTACGATGTTGCAGAAGCCCTTGCCCTCGAACATCTTGATCTGCTGGAGAACCATTTCGTCAACAGGCTCGGTGAGATAGAGGATTTCATAGCCGCGGGAGAGAACCTCTTCACACTGGGGCAGGTTCATAGCGTGCTTGAGAGAGTCGGAGGAGGCATAGTAGATAGCCTTCTGGCTCTCGGGCATATTGTCGAAGTACTCCTTGAGGGTTTTCTGGCTGTCCTCAGAGGTGTGGAATATAAGCAGATCCTTCAGGAAATCGGTGTAGCGGCCGTATTCGTCGCAGACACCGCACTTGATGTGGATGCCGAAGTTCTTCCAGAACTCTTCGTACTTGGGACGGTCATCCTTCATCATCTTCTCGAGCTCGCCCTTGATCTTCTTTTCGAGGTTCTGGCCGATGACCTTGAGCTGACGGTTGTGCTGAAGAATTTCACGTGAGATGTTCAGGCTGAGGTCGGGGGAATCGACGACGCCGCGGACAAACTCAAAGTAGTTGTGGATAAGCTTTTCGCACTCTTCCATGATGAGAACACCGTTGCAGTAGAGCTTGATGCCCTTCTTATTAGTTGCGCCGGATATACCGTTGTCGATATCTCTGCCGGGAACAAAGAGCAGTGCCTTGTAGGAGACGGTGCCCTCTGCGTTCACGCGGAGAACGACTGCGGGGTCGGTATCGTCGCGGTTGGTTTCCTTGTACCACTCTGCGCAGTCCTCGTCGGTAACGTCAGCCTTGCTGCGCTGCCAGATGGGAATCATGGAGTTTACGGTTTCGGGAGCGGTGACGGTGACGTTCTGCATAACGGGGTTGCCGTCCTTGTCCTTCTCCTCGGTCTCCTGCTGCTCCTGACGGGTGATGTCCATGACAATGGGCCAGCGGACATAGTCGGAATATTTCTTGACAAGAGCCTTGAGCTTCCAAGTCTCCAGATAGGAGCCGTAGATTTCCTCGTCTGTGTCTTCCTTGATGTGCATGATGACATCGGTGCCGGTCTCTCTCTTGTCGATTTCGGTTACGGTGTAGCCGTCAGCACCGGTGCTCTCCCACTTGATGCCCTGCTCTTCACCGAACTTCTTGGTGAGAACTGTGACCTTGTCCGCGACCATGAATGCGGAGTAGAAGCCAACGCCGAACTGACCGATGATGGAGATGTCCTCATTCTCAGCCTGCTCTGCGTTCATTTCGCCCTTGAACTTGTAAGAGCCGCTCTTTGCGATAACGCCAAGGTTTGCCTCTGCTTCTTCCTTGGTCATACCGATGCCGTTATCGCGGACGGTAATGGTGCGGGCATTCTTGTCGATGTAGATGCGGATACGGTAATCGTCGCGGTTGAGACCGACGCTGTCGTCGGTGAGGGACTGATACCAGAGCTTGTCAATAGCATCGGATGCGTTTGAGATAATCTCACGCAGGAAAATTTCTTTGTTTGTGTAGATCGAGTTGATCATCAGGTCGAGCAAACGCTTGGACTCGGCCTTAAATTGCTTTTTACCCATATTTAAAATACCTCCGTATTATTTTACATACTTATATGAATTTATATTATAACACATAATACGATATTTTCAACAGAAAATGGAACAAAAAAGACCGCCCGAAGGACGGCCTTTTCTGATTCTTTTGTATGGTTTATGCAGCTAAAGGAGTGTCGCTCTTTGCGGTTTTCTTCTGGAACAGGATGCAAGCGGCAACTACTGCGAGACCTGCGAGGTCGGTCCATGTTCCGGGAACCATCATAAGGAGACCGCCGGCAGCAAGCAGTACACGAACGATCGGGTGAATCTTGTGATACAGGAAGCCGCTGAGGCAGACTGCAACACCGTAAAGTCCGATAATAGAGCTGAGAGATATCTGGATGATTTCAAACCAACCGCTGAGACCCTCGAGAATCATTGCCGGGTTATACGCAAAGATGTAGGGGACGATAAACGCCGCGATAGCAAGTTTCGTCGCGTTTATACCTGTCTTCATCGGATTGGACTTTGCAATAGCAGAGCCTGCGTAAGCTGCCAGTGCGACGGGAGGAGTGATGTCGGCAACGATGCCGAAGTAGAATACGAAGAAGTGGGCTGCAACAACGGGAAGACCCAGCTGAATGAGAATAGGTGCACAGGTGGAAGCCATGATGCAGTAGTTTGCAGTGGTGGGAACACCCATACCGAGAACAATGCAGCAGAGCATTGTCAGGAACAGCCCGATGATGAGATGGTTGCCGCTGGCGTTTACGATTGCGTTGATAAGCTGGGAAGCAAGACCGGTGACGGTGATGCAGCCTGCAATCATGCCGGCCATAGCGCATGCGACAGCGACTGAAATAGTGCCTTTGCCGCCGGCTTCAAGAGCGTTGAAAATGGTAACGCCGAGGTCTTTCAGTACATGCCATACCGCTGAGAGGAAATTATCCGTTTCCTTTGCCGCGCGGGCAATCATATCCACAAGACCTACAACAAGACAGGCAATAATGGAAATTGCTGCTGCGTATGCCATGGTCTTTGCATTTGTGCTGACCAGATAAACGAGGATTACCAGAGGCAGAAGCAGATAGAACTTGGGAAGAAGCTTTCTGAACTTCGGCAGTTCGCTTTTGGGAACGCCTTTCAGACCGAGCTTTCTTGCTTCAAGATGAACAGCGATGAAAATTCCGGCGAAGTACAGTATTGCGGGCAAAATTGCACGGAGTGCAACGGAGCCGTAAGAAATGCCCATATACTCAGCCATAAGGAATGCGGCAGCGCCCATGATGGGAGGCATTATCTGGCCGCCGGTTGAAGCTGCTGCTTCGACTGCGCCTGCGAATTCGGGCTTGTAGCCGGTTTTCTTCATCATGGGCATGGTGACGGAGCCGGTGGTAACGGTGTTGCCGACGGAAGAGCCGGAAACCATGCCGCAGAGAGCGGAAGATACAACGGCAACCTTTGCGGGACCGCCTGCGGCGGAGCCGAACAGAGAGTTTGCCAGATCAATGAAGAAGGTGGCAATTCCGGTTCTTTCGAGGAATGCGCCGAAAATAATGAAAACAACAATGAACTTTGCGCATACGTTTACCGGAGTTCCGAAAACACCGCTGGTGGTGTAGAACAGGGAGTAAGCGACGCGGTTATACTTTTCAAAGCCGATGTTGAAGAACGCATAGACTAACAGTGCGCCGACAACAAAGAGAATTGGGATGCCGACACTGCGCCGACAAAGCTCAGCCAGAGAGAGTATAGCGATGGCTGCTACTATAACAAGGTAGAAATACTCGCTGCCGAACTTAAGCATGGATGCACTGTTCAGCACACCTGCTGCCATAAGCTTCTGATAGCTGAAGCGGAAATAGAACATGCAGCCGGCGCCTGCCAGCATGATAATAAAGTCATACCACGGCATTTTGTTGGGAACAACGTGCTTCTTGCTTGCGGGATAGTACAAATAACCGAGGACGAGAATCATACCGAGGAACATTGCGAGGCGTTCCTGAATGCCGTCCTTGCCGAACAGCGTGTTCCAGATGCAATACAGAGAGAAAAGCACGGAAACTGCTCTGACAATATAGCCGAGCGTGCCTTCCCAGATTCGTGTGTTTGACTCTTTGTCATACTTGCGCATGACCTCGTCAACATCAGCGGCATTGAACTCGTCGCTGTTATCTGCGGAGACTTGGTCTGCAATAGGTGCGGAATTGACTTTAACTTTTTCTTTTTTCTTTTTTGCCATAAGAAAGTCCTCCTCACGGGGGTAATTTACTGATTAAATGCTAATTAAGAGTGTAACACAAAAAATATTAAAACTCTATAAGATTATATAAACTACGGCACTCATAAAGGGCGCCGTAGTTCTGTACATATTAAGATTGCGTTAAAGATCGCCGTTTCGCTTACTTTACAGCAACGTCAATACCCTGCTCTGCAAAGTACTGTGCTGCGCCGGGATGGTAGGGAACGGTGGTCATGCTTGCTGCAAAGTCGAGATTAAGCTCGTTTGCCTTGTCGTGCTGAAGCTCGCCGATGTTGTCATAGATGGTGGAAATGAAAGCGTATACTGCGTCAGCAGATACGTCATCGCCTGCAAGAACAACAGCAGCAACTGCAACAGTCTGAGTATCCTCTGCGAGGCCGTATGCGTCAGCGGGGATAACATGCTTGGAGTAGTAGGGGCAGTTCTTCATAAGAATGTCAATGTGCTCGTCATCGATGCTTACAAGGTTGACTTCCTTAGCGGTTGCAAGGTCAACAATGGAGGTGGTGGGAGCGCCTGCAACAACGAACGCTGCATCGATCTTGCCGTCCTTCATGGACTCGGTGCTGTCACCAAATCCCTGATAAACGGGCTCGATGTCATCGATGGTCAGGCCGTATGCTTCGAGAACGTCAACTGCGTTGAAGTAAACGCCGGAGCCCTGGTCGCCGACGGAGACAGATTTGCCCTTGAGGTCAGCAACGGACTTGATGCTGGGGTCAACGGTAACAATCTGAACGTCTTCCATGTAAAGAGCTGCAACTACGGAGAAGCTGTCAATTGCAGCGTCGAAGGTACGCTCGCCTTTATATGCGTATGCCATAACGTCGGACTGGCAGAAGCCGAGCTCGATATCGCCTGCGTCGATGTCGCCGACGTTTGCTGCGGAACCGCCGGAGGTAATTGCCTTAACCTCAACATTGGTATTGTTGGTTACGTACTGGGAAATAACACCGCCGAATGCGTAATATGTGCCTGCTTCGCCGCCGGTGCCGAAGCTGAGTTTTTCGGTCTTTGCTGCGTCGTCGCCTGCGCTGTTGCCGCATGCGCAAACGGAGAAGACCATCATGACTGCCAGAAGCAGTGCAAGATACTTTTTCATTTGTTTTCCTCCTGAATTTGCATAATTGTTTTTGAATAATGTCATTGCCGAAAATTCAATGTGCTTGAATTATACACTAATTTCAGGGGCATTTCAAGCACAAAATGCATAATCGAAAAATCCGGCTTGCAGAATTTTTGCCGAGACGGCGACGCTGACATACAATTAACGACAATTTGAAGCGAAAATTAACAATTAATGGTAATAAAATGCAGGATTGCATGAAAGAATTGTGCATTTTTGCAATTTTTCCGAAAAATAAGAGAAAACTTATGGAATTTGACTTTTTACACAATTATTCATAGTAAAGCTTGGCGGTTTTCTACATAATGTCGGAGGGTTTTACCTTGAAATCATAGTTTTAATGTGTTATATTGTTTCTATCCTAAAAACAAATGTTCTCAGCAAAAAGACAGGAAAGGCTTTTACAATGAAAATTGCGCTACTTGGAAACGGTGTTGTCGGCGGCGGCGTCCTCGACATCATCGACAAAAGAAATGATATGGATATTAAATATGTATTGGTTCGCAGGGATAAACCCGAGCTGGGCGGCAGAGCCGTCAAGGACATCGATACTATTTTAAATGATAAAGAAGTTGACACAGTTGTCGAAGTAATGGGCGGACTTTCTCCCTCATATGAATATGTCTCTGCTGCGATAAAGGCAGGAAAGAACGTTGTCACCGCAAACAAGCACCTTGTTGCTCATTATTATAAGGAACTGGTTTCCCTTGCAAAGGAAAATGACGTGGCATTCCGATGCACTCCCGCTGTCGGCGGCGGCATCCCATGGCTTGTTAATCTGGAGCGGGTCGCAAAGCTGGATAAGGTAAAGAGCTTCTGCGGTATTATGAACGGAACAACAAACTTCATACTTGATGCAATGCACACCAATCGCAGTGGTTTTGATGAGGTGCTCAGCGAGGCACAGCGTCTGGGCTATGCCGAGGCTGACCCTTCTGCTGATATAGACGGACTTGACATTCAGCGCAAGTGCGTCATAAGCGCTAATGTGGCATTCGGCGCATGCCTGAGCGAGGAGGATGTCCCCGTGTTTGGCATCCGTAATATCAAGGCAGGCGATATAGCTGCCGCGGAAAAGCTCAACTGCATATGCAAGATACTTGCCTTCGGTAAGGAAGAGAACGGAAAGCTTTCCGCCTATGTTGAGCCAAGCTTTGTTCCCAAGGGCGAGCTTGAGGCCGCAGTTTCCACCAACCGCAATGTTATCTCCTTCGAAACCGAATATACCGGCAAGGAAAGCTTCTACGGTCAGGGCGCGGGCCGCTATCCCACCGCATACAACGCAGTTGCAGACTGCCTCGATATACTTAACGGCGTAAAGAGCTTCTATACCGACGCAATGGAGGATAAGGTTCCCGATAACTCCGCAGAGCAGCATTCCTACTATATTCGCTTCGCTGGCAGGGACAGCTGGCTCGACAGCGTTAAGGAATCCGAGCTGGGCGACGGCATCATCACCAAGTGCATTTCCGTAAAGGAAGCCCATGACTGGGCACGCGCGGCTCTGGCGTCAGACCCCAAATTATTCATGGCAGGTATTAATTAATGTTAAAGGTTGCAAAATTCGGCGGCTCGTCCATGGCGGACGCAGGCCAGTTTAAAAAAGTTAGGGCAATAGTCGAAGCCGACCCCGCGAGAAAGATAATAGTTGTCTCCGCGGCAGGCAAAAGAAATAAGGAAGACCACAAGCTCACAGACCTTCTGTATCTGTGCCATGCCCATAAAAAATACGGCGTTGACTGCGAGCCTGTATTCAATATGATTGCAGAGCGCTACCGCGGCATATGCAAGGACCTTAATCTGAAGGTCAATATCGAAAAAGAGCTTGCAGAGCTGAGAGCCGAGATTGAAGAGGGCATAAGCAAGGATAAGCTTGTTTCCCGCGGCGAATACTTCTCCGCTCTGCTCATGGCGGACTATCTGGGCTTCGAGTTTATAGACTCCGAAAAATGGCTCAAATTCAACTATGACGGCACGATTAACAAGGAAGAATCCTATGAGATACTCCGTGAGCTTGCTGCAGGAAGAAAGGCAGTTATTCCCGGATTTTACGGCGCACTGCCCAACGGCACGATTAAGGTGCTGACCCGCGGTGGCAGCGATGTAACCGGCGCTCTTGCCGCAGCGGCGCTGGATGCGGATATCTACGAAAACTGGACCGATGTTTCGGGTATTCTCATGGCAGACCCCCGAATTGTCGATAATCCCGATTCAATCGAGAGAATAACATACAACGAGCTTCGCGAGCTCAGCTATATGGGCGCGCAGGTTCTCCATGAGGCAACAATTTTCCCCGTAACGGAGAAGAACATCCCCGTAAATATCCGCAACACAAATGCTCCCGAGCATCCGGGCACGGTTATTATGGAAAGCTTCGAGGACGAAATTCAGTCCGACCGCTTCATAACCGGCGTTGCGGGCAAGAAGGACTTTACCGTTATCACCGTCTATAAGGTGGGCATGTCCTCCGAGATAGGTGCAATAAGGCGCATACTCGAGTCCTTTGAAAAGCACGAGCTCTGCGTTGAATACACCCCCTCGGGCATCGACAGCGTTTCCCTCGTCGTTTCAAGTGCCAAGAACTCTTCCAAGATATTTGCCGTTATCGGCGATATTCAGAAGAATATCAAGCCTGATGATATAAAGATAACTGAGAACATCGCGATCGTGGCTGCCGTCGGCAGAAAGATGGCATTCAAGCCCGGCTCATCCGGCCGCCTCTTCGCTGCTCTCGGCCAGAACGGAATCAACATCAGGATGATTACCCAAGGTCCTGACGAACAGAATATAATAGTAGGTGTAGACAATAAGGACTACGAAAACGCAATAAGAGTACTTTATCATAGCTTTGTAAAATAGGAGGAAAGAAAAATGAAGAAGTATAAAGTAGGTATACTCGGAGCAACCGGCGCAGTCGGTCAGGAAATGATGAAGATTTTCAAGGAACGCAACTTCCCCGTTGAGGAGTTCAGACTTCTGGCAAGCGCACGCAGCGCAGGCAAGAAGATGGGCGAATACACCATAGTCGAAGCATGCGCGGAAAACTTCAAGGGTCTCGACATTATCATGGGCGCAGCCGAAAATGACATCGCCGAAAAGTTCATCGACGATATCAAGGCTTCCGGCGCTGTATTTATCGACAACTCCAGCGCATTCCGCCTCGACCCCGAGGTTCCTCTGGTAGTTCCCGAGATTAACCCCGAGGACGTAAAGAAGCACAAGGGCGTTATTGCAAACCCCAACTGCACCACCGTTATTTCCTGCACCGCAGTCAACATACTCAACAGCATTTCTCCCATTGAATCCATGGTAGTTTCTTCTTATCAGGCAGTTTCCGGCGCCGGCGCAAACGGCCCCAAGGAGCTGTTCGCAGAGGTAGAGGCCGATCAGAAGGGCGAAAGCTACGGCCCCAAGGTATTCCAGTATCAGATCGCTTACAACGTAATTCCTCAGATCGGTGACGAGCAGTACATCGGCTACACCTCCGAGGAGATGAAGCTTCAGAACGAGGGCCGCAAGATCATGCACCTGCCCGAGCTGAAGGTCAGCTGCACCTGCGTTCGCGTTCCTGTTGTCCGCAGCCACAGCGTTTCCATCTGCCTCAAGACCAAGGAAAAGATCTCCGTCGAAAAGGCAAAGGAGCTTATCGCATCCGCACCCGGCTGCAAGCTGGTTGACGATCTGCCCAACAGACGCTATCCCATGCCTCTCGAAACCAGTGATCAGGATCTGGTTTATGTCGGCAGAATCCGCGACGATATTACCGACGAGCGCGGCCTGTGCATCTGGTGCTGCGGCGACCAGGTAAGAAAGGGCGCTGCAACCAACGCAGTTCAGATTGCAGAAAAGCTTATTGAAATTCTGTAATAAAAGGCAAAAAACAAGGCACTCAAACGAGTGCCTTGTTTTTTCCGATAAAGATTAAAAATAGAGAGTAAGAAAAACCCAAATGACGAGTTAGTTATTTAACTAACGATGTTATAATAGCATATATTGTGGTGTTTGTAAAGAAAAATTTTATAAATATTCTGTAAATAGAAATAAGCAGGTCAAATGACCTGCTCTTTTTAAATATAAGCTCAATAAAAAAGAGAGGCAAGTGCCTCTCTTTTTTTATCAGTCGTTTACCATGTGAACGTTCAGATGCTTGAAGCTCATCTTTACGCCGTTCTTTGCGAAGCACTCGCGGACGTTTTCGTTCAGAGCGAAGAAAACATCCCAGTAGTCTGCGCTCTTGCACCATACACGGACGGTGTATTCAACGGTGCTCTCGCCGTAGTTGCTGATTGCAACGAAGGGAGCGGGGCTCTGCAGCGCCTTGGAATCCATAGCGACAGCCTCGAGGATTGCCTTGCGGACATCTTCGGTTGCACAGTCGTAGGATGCGTTGATAACGGTATCGACTCTGCGCAGCTCCTCGGTGGTGTAGTTAGTGACCTTGGAAGCGGTGATGTCGCCGTTGGGAACGGAGATGATTTTGTTGTCGATGGTGCAGACCTTGGTGTAGAACAGACCGATTTCACGGACGGTGCCGATGCAATCGCCGATTTCGACAAAGTCATTTACAACAAAGGGACGGGTTATGAGCAGAGTGATTCCGGAGAAGAGATTGCTCAGAAGACCCTGAACGGAAAGGGAAAGAGCAAGACCTGCTACGCTGAGAACAGCAACGAGGCTTGTTACGGGAATGCCGAGAGAGTCGGCAATGATGATTATTGCGATTACCCAAAGAGCAATCTTGCATGCGCTTTTGAGGAAGCCCTTAAGGCTGCTGTCGATTTTGCTCTTTGTGAGTATCTTTTCAACGCCGCGGCAGAGAATCTTGATTACAATGCTGCAGATGATGAGAAGAAGAACTGCGGAAAGCAGTGAGCTGAGAGATATGGTGCCCAGCTTGATGGTCTCAAGTGATTTGAAGATGTTTTCCATTATTTTACCTCGCATAGTTTAAGTTGTGTGCAGCTTCCTGCACCGAATGTTTTTTCCATTTCGGATTTATAAAACTCAAAGTAGTCCTCGGGCATCAGAGCCTGAACGCAGCCGGCAAAGCCGCCGCCGTGAACCCTCCATGCGCCCTTGCCGCTGAGAAGCTTGGCACTCATCAGGAGACCCTGCTCCAGCTTGTGGTCGTCCGTTGAGCTGGTCACGATGTTGTTAAGGAATTTTTCCGATGAGCGTCCGGACTCGTTCATAAGGCGAATATATTCATCGGCGTTTCCGTTTATGAGTGCGTCGCGCATAAGGGGAACACGCTCGTTTTCATCGAAGAAATGTTTGGCTCTGCGGACGGGCCTGTTCGAAGTGTCCCATTCTTTTGAACGGAAGTCTGCCGGATCGACTTCTCCGAGCACCTCCTTGCCGAAGAAGCTTGCGATAAGCCTCATATCAGCGGGTATGCGGGCATAGGAGGTGTCGAGTCCTGCGTGAGAGCCGCCGGTGTCGGTCAGACAGAGGGCAAGTCCCATGCGGGAGAAATCGGCAGTGACGGGTATGATCTCGTTCGTCATGAAGTCCACATATACGGGCTTTCCCAGAGAGCAGGCAAGCTGATCCATAAGACCGCAGGGTTTTCCGAAGTGGAGATTTTCAGCCTGCTGAGCTATGCGCGCGATGGCGATAGGCTCAAGCAGGTCGTTGTTATAAAGTGAGTTGAAGATGCGTGCTATCAAAACGGCAAATGCCGCCGATGAGCTGAGCCCCGAGCCGGAATTTAAATCGCTGTGCAGGGTGGCGGTGAAGCCGCCGACAGACGCGCCCAAGTCGTAAAAGGCCGCGGCAACGCCGCGCACAAGGGCGGCGGAGGTACCGAATTCCTCAGGCTTCAGGTCAAGATCGAGAAGATCAATCTCGATGCTGCGAAAGCCTGCGGATCTTATGCGAACAACGGTATCGTATGTGGGCTCACACTCGGCATGTATGCCTTTGTCAACTGCGGAAGCCAAAACACGGCCGTTCTGATGGTCGGTGTGGTTTCCGGCAAGCTCTGTGCGACCCGGGGAGAAGAATTCTAATTCCATGCTCGACACTCTTTCTCAATAAAATAGTGAGCTTACTTTCTTGCAAGAACCTTTTCGATGCCTGCGATTACGCCGTTTGCGTCAACGCCGTATTTTGCGAGAAGCTCTTTGTAGGGAGCGGATTCGGTGAAGGTGTCCTGAATGCCGACAAACTCGGTGGGAACACCTGCGCCTGCCCATGCGAGAACCTCGGAGACTGCGCCGCCGAGACCGCCGTAGATGTTGTGCTCCTCGGCACAGACGATTGCGCCTGTTTCCTCGGCGCACTTTATGATGAGCTCCTTGTCGATGGGCTTTATGGAGTACATATCCACAACGCGAACGGAAATGCCCTTCTCGGCAAGTGCCTCTGCGGCTTCGATTGCCTTGTGTACCATGAGACCGCAGGCAATAACGGTAACGTCGGAGCCGTCGCGGACGATTGCGCCCTTGCCCAGCTCAAACTCGGCATCCTCTGCGTAAAGGTCGGGATATACATCGCGGCTCAGACGCAGGTACATGGGGCCGTAGTTCTCGACTGCGTACTTGGTTGCCCAGCGGGTAGAGTTTGCGTCGGAGGGGACAATGACCTTCATGTTGGGGAGAGCACGCATGACTGCGATGTCCTCTGTTGCGTGATGGCTTGCACCGTCCAGTGCATCGCTCATGCCGCAGTATGCGCCGCCGAACTTGACGTTCAGGTTTGCGTAGCAGATCTGGTCACGTGCGGAGAGCAGACCGTTGGAGGTGAGGAATACTGTGAATGTATTTACGAAAGGAATTTTGCCCACGGTGGACATGCCTGCCGCGGTTGCTACCATGTTAGCCTCGGCGATACCCATGTTGAAGAATCTCTCGGGATGTGCCTTGCCGAAGATTGCGCTCTTGGTGGAGCCGGAAAGGTCAGCGTCAAGAACGACGATATCGTTGTTGGTTTCACCCAGCTCTGCGAGCACGGTGCCGTATACTTCTCTTATTGCTTTAGGCATTTGCTTCACCTCCGAGTTCTTCCATTGCCTTTGCAAAGCTCTCATCGTCGATTGCCTTGCCGTGCCATGCGTTCTTGCCTTCCATGAAGGAAACGCCCTTGCCCTTTACGGTGTTTGCAAGGATAACGGTAGGAACGCCGATTGCGCCGTCTGCAACGGAGATGCAGAAGTCAAGTGCTTCGATGTCGTGACCGTCGCACTCGAGAACAGTCCAGCCGAAGGACTCCCACTTTGCGGCAAGATCGCGGAGAGGCATAACCTCGTCGGTGGTGCCGTCGAGCTGTACCTTGTTGTAGTCAACTATTGCGATGAGATTGTCGAGACCGAACTTGGGAGCCGACATTGCGGTTTCCCAGATAACGCCTTCGTTGAGCTCGCCGTCACCGAGGACTGCGTAAACCTTAGCCTTGGAGCCGTTGAGCTTGAGTGCCATTGCCATGCCCTGTGCGGCAGGGAAGCCCTGACCGAGAGGTCCTCCGGGCATTTCAACGCCGTTGATGTGGGTGCTGGGGTGGCCTGCAAGACCGCCCATGCGGCGCAGAGTCATCATGCTCTCTTCGGGAAGGAAGCCCTTGCCGATAAGGTTGCGGTAGAGCATGGGTGCTGCGTGACCCTTGGAGAGAACGAGTCTGTCGCGGTCGGGGTCGGCAGGATTTGCTGCGTCAAGATTCATGTGCTCCTGATAGAGGTAGGTGAGAATTTCACAGACCGAAAGGGAGCCGCCGGGATGTCCGGACTGAGCCGCGTGAATTGCGGTCAGAACATCAATTCTGAAGCGTCTGCAAAGCTCATTAAGCTCGGCAATACGCTCTTGAGTTAAAGCCATGGTAGTTTTCCTCCTTGTTTCGCCATTATATCATTATAAATATAAAACAATGGACAGTTAAAGTCAATAAACGACAAAAGAAAAGCAATCCTTATCGTTTGATAAGGATTGCTTTTTAATATGTAAGACTTATTCGCCGTAGTCGGGCTGGATTGCGGTATCGAAAATATCGGTGACCTTCTTCTCGGGTGCCTTGGTTGCGAGAGTAACGACAACGGATGCGATGAGACCGCAGACGAAGCCGGGGATAATCTCGTAGATGCCGGTGGAAGAGAGGCAGAACAGCCATACAATGTCAACAAGTGCGCCGACTATAACGCCTGCGCAGGCGCCTGCGTAGTTGAAGCGTCTCCAGAACAGGGAGAGGAGAATTACGGGACCGAATGCGGCGCCGAAGATACCCCATGCGTTCTCAACCATGTTCATGATTGCCTGTGCGCCGGAGCCCTTGGAGGAGGCGATGAAGTAGGCAACTATGGAGATAACAACAACTGCAATTCTGCCGACCCAGAGAACTTCCTTGTCGCCTGCGTTCTTGCGGAAGATGGGCTGGTAAAGGTCAGAGGTGAAGGAACTGGATGCAACGAGGAGCTGAGAGTCCGCGGTGGAAACGGATGCTGCCATGATAGCGGCAAGCAGAACACCTGCGATTGCGGGCGGGAAGAGCTTGCGCGCCATGACGATGAAGACGGTCTTCTGTGCACCCTGAGAGAGGAGCTCTTCGCCAACGAGCATTCTTGCGTAGTAAGCCATGAGGCAGGCAGCACCGATGGAAAGAACGACCCATACGATTGCAACGATGGAGGACTTCTTTACCATGGAGGGCTTCTCAATGGACATGAAACGAACGATGATGTGGGGCATACCGAAGTAGCCGAGACCCCAGCCGAGACCGGAGAGAACATCTTTCCATGAAGCGGAGAAGAGACCTGCGCCGAAGTCGCAGTTAACAACTGCGCCGGAAGCGTCGGTGTACTGGTAAACGGTGGTCAGTGCGCTGTAATCGAGGGTCTGGGTTGCGGAAACGATAATGGGAACTGCCAGCAGTGCAACCAGCATCAGAAGACCCTGGAAGAAGTCAGTCCAGCAGACAGCGGTGAAGCCGCCGAGGAAGGTGTAGCCGATAATGATTGCGGCATAGATAAGCATTGCGGTCTTTGCGGAGATTCCGGGGAAGAGCATTGTGAATACGGATGCGCCTGCAACAAATGCGGATGCAACGTAAACGGTGAATGCTATAAGGAATATGATTGCACAGATAACCTGAAGGGTTTTCTTATCAGATGCAAAGCGGTTGGTAAGATACTGGGGAACGGTGATGGAGTCGCCTGCTGCAACGGAGAACTTTCTAAGTCTCTTTGCACAGAAAATCCAGTTTGCCGCGGTGCCCAGTGCAAGGCCGATGCCTATCCAAATCTGGCCGAAGCCGAATGCGAGGATAGAGCCGGGCAGACCCATGAGCAGCCATGCGGACATATCGGATGCCTGCGCGCTCAGTGCGGTGACCCAGGGGCCGATGCTGCGGCCGCCGAGGAAGTAGTCCTTCTGGTTCTTGTTGCTGCCGTTAAAGAAGAATATCAGTCCGACAAAGAACAGGATGATAAAATATCCTAAAAATACAATTACTTCTGCGTTAAACATAGCTCATTTCCTTTCCTGTCATGCGATAATTGAATTATAATGAACGCAGATTGCGTTAACAAGAGCAAAAAATCACTATTAGGCTTGATTTTTCGTGTTTTTAGTATATAGTATTATTAGATTTAATAGTTTTCATATTAACATGAAAAAAATTCATAAAAGGTGCAATATGAGTATATCGAAATACGAAACTCTGGCAAGAGCAGTAGAATTCGGCAGCCTCACAAGGGCGGCGGAATCATTGGGATGTACGCAGTCGGCTGTCAGCCATGCAATAAATAATCTTGAGGAAGAGCTGGGCTTTACGGTCATAACCCGCACAAGGGGCGGCGTTAAGCTCACTGCCGACGGCGAGCGGATCATGCCCTCTGTGCGCGGCATACTCAATTATGAGGAACAGCTTAAGCAGACTGCCTCATCTATCCGCGGCCTTGATTCGGGCACGGTGCGCATAGGCGCATTCACCTCCGTTGCTGTTCACTGGCTGCCGGGTGTTATAAAAGAATTTCAGCGCGACTATCCCAATGTCGATATAAAGCTTCTCAACGGCGACTACTTCGACGTGGAGAAGTGGATAGAGGAGGGAAGCGTGGATCTGGGTTTCGTAAATATGCCCAACGGATTAAACTGTGAGTGCTTTGCCCTTATGGAGGACAGACTTCTTGCAATACTCCCCGAGGACCATAAGTTTGCGGCTTATCCCAAGTTCCCTCTGGTCGAATGTGAGAAAGAAGCTTTTATAACTCTGCTGGAAACCTCAAACCATGACGCCCGCCGCGCCCTCGATGCAGCGGGAATCAAACCGAATATCAAGTTTTCCACCAAGGATGACTATGCCATTATCGCAATGGTTGAGCAGGGACTGGGCATAAGCATCATGCCTGAGCTGCTTTTAAAGGGCAGAAATGACAGAATAAAAATAAAGGAGCTCGTTCCCCCGAATAAAAGGACAATAGGCCTTGCTATCACGGAAACGAGCAGACAGAGCCCCGCAACCCGTCGCTTTGCAGACTATATAATAAAGTGGGTTACGGAGGAAAAATAAAAAAGACCTCGAAAATACAGCTTGTTCGAGATACAATAACTTTGTAGATAGAGCGTGTACATTATAAGGGAGATGGAATTATGGGCTTGCTTGATAAGTTTAAGAAAAACAATAAAAATGAAGGCAATGAGATAATAGCCCCGGGCTGGGATGCAATAACTGAGTTATGCAACAAGATATATCCTGATCAAATCAACCCAAAGCATTATGCTGCTTCAGTGAGTTGGGAACTTGGAGGGAATGACCCACTTCAGGGTATAAGTGTTTATGATGGTGGGGATTATTGGCATTTTGTAACTTACGGATTATCAGAATTGTATGAAAAAGAGTCCGATATAAAAGACATCAGTGGCTATGGCATGGAGTTTACTTTCAGGCTGAAAAAAGACGATTATGAAAATCAAGAAAATGAAATAAAATGCGTGTGCGGAATCTTGCAATCCATCGCAAGAATCACTTTTATAAAAGGTGAGCTTTTTAATGTCTACGAGACCCTGTATACCGGTCAGACTCAAGGAATAGACTGTAATAGGAAATCCAAGATTACTGGCTTCATTACCGTGCCCGACGATAAATTTAACGAAATAGATACTCCAAACGGAAAAGTTTGCTTTGTTGAATTTGTTGGTGCTACCGATTGTGAATTAAAAGCGATTCAAAACAAAGATATGAGGGTAAAAGAGCTATATGAAAGAATCGGTAGTGATATAACAGATTATAACAGAGAATCAGTTATATGAATGATAATTTTAGAGTATATAAAGCGAGCGATGGATACACTCCATCGCCCGCTTTTTTATTCAATCGGATATAGTGTCACAATTGTTTTTCTTTTCAAGCTCTGCGCAGATGCGGTCGTATTCGGCCTCGTCGATAATGAATTTTTTCTTATATATAATGTAAGAGGAAAGGAGCAGCACGCAGGGGAGAACGGTCATGCAAAGGAGAAGTCCGAGGGACTGACCGTGAGCAACGCCGCTGAGAACATTGCCGATGCCGTCGAGCTTTTCTGCGTCGGTGATAAGATTGCGTGCCGCCTGATTTTCAAAGTCAGAGATTCGGTTAGTGAACTCGGTTACGCCGAAAATCATGTAGGATGCGCTGGTAATGACAACGACCAGAGCGGATGAAAGCTTTGTGAGGAAGGGACGGAGGGAGCTGATGATGGCTTCGTCGCGGGTGCCGAATTTATATTCGTTGTACTCGACTGTGTTCATGATGGAAATCATCATTATGAGGTAGAAGCCGTACTGTCCCAGATTGGAAAGCAGATAGCCGATGACGATTATCCAGAACTTGAGCATGGTGGGTGCCATGAAAAGACCGGGGATGATCATAATCGCATAGCCGATTACTGCGCAGACAGCAAGCTTTTTCATAAAGGGCTTGCGGTCTATCTTGCGGGAAATTGCAGGATAGAAAATCATGAGCAGGGCAGTTGCGGACATACCCACGGTGGTGAATATGGAATAAAGTCCGCCGTTATAACCGAAGTCGAAGTATATGTAGGTTGAGCCGAGACCGCATATGATAAGGTTGTTGCCCACCTGCTGAAGCAGGAATGCAAGAGACAGCCACAGGAGCTGGTCGTTGCCTTTTATTGTGCCGATAACCTTTTTCAGGCTTATAGGCGGTGCGGGCTTTTCCATATCGTCGCGGCGCTCGCGAACGCCGAACAGAGTGAAGCATATAAACAGCGGCATGAGTATGCAGATTACAAGAGCAATGCGGCCGTATGCAACCGTTGCGCTTCCGCCGAGTGCGTGCTCGCCGGTGGTGAAGATGGGAATAAGAATGGATGCAAGAGTTCCGCCTATGCCTGCAAAGAGATTGGTGCGGGCGGTGAACTGGTTGCGTGCGTCAGGGTCGGACGACATGGCGGGCACCATGCCCCAGTAGGAGATATCGTGCATGGTGTAGGTTATGCTATAAAGGAAATAAATCGCGCCGAAGAACCAGATAAAGCTCCAGCCCTGAAGACTTGTGTTGAATGCAAGGTAGACAACAAGGCTGGTGGAGAGAACGCCGATCAGCATCCATGGCTTGAATTTGCCCCAGCGTGTGCGTGTTCGCTCGATTATATTACCCATAATGGGGTCGTTTACCGCGTCGAATACTCGTGCGCCGACCATTATTGCCGTAACTGCGCCGAGCTGTGCGGCGGTAAGATTGCGGGTGAAGAGGACAAAGGTCAGGATGAAGTTTGTGAACAGCGAATAGATCATATCGCGGCCCACTGTTCCGAGCGGGAACATTATAAGGTTTCTCTTTCTTGTCTTAAGATCGTCCATAATCTCGCTCCTGTAAGTTGATATGACAACATTTTATCAGCAATACAGGCACATTGCAATGAAGATTTATAAAAATCGGTATTGTAAAACCATGTCGAATATTATAAAATAAGCTTACTTTATTTTGTTCAGGGGGAATCAGAAATGCAGAAGCTTGTTGAACGCATTAACCGTGACGGAGTTATTAAGCCGGGAGGAGTCCTTAAGGTTGACAGCTTCCTTAACCATCAGATTGACCCCGAACTGAGCTACGAAATGGCAAAGGAGATTTACTCCCTTTATTCCAATGAGAATGTAGATAAGATTCTGACCATCGAAGCGTCCGGTATCGGTCTTGCCGTTATGACAGGTCATCTTTTCGGATGCCCCGTTGTCTTTGCAAAAAAGACCATGAGCGCAAATATCTCCGATAATGTCTATTGCGTTGAGGTATATTCCTTCACCAAAAAGACGACCAAGCAGGTCATAGTTTCCAAGGAGTACATCAAGCCCGGTGAGAGAATTCTGCTGGTTGACGATTTCCTTGCAATGGGCTCCGCTCTTCAGGGACTGAAAAGCATAGTGGAGCAGGCAGGCGCAAGCGTTGTCGGCGCGGCCATTGCAATCGAAAAGGCGTTCCAGCCCGGCGGTGAAAAGCTCAGAAACGAGGGCATGCGCATAGAATCCCTCGCCCGCATCAAGTCGATGAGCGACGATAGCATCGAATTTTACGAGGATTGAGCGAAAACTGTGGTTATTGCACAAAAATACCTGCGAAATCATAGTAAAGTAGGATAAAAGCTCACTTGACAATTTTGTAGTTGATTTGTTATCATTTAAATATAAAATGCAAATTTATTCGATATATACCAAATAATATGGATTTGAAGTTTCTACCCGGACGCCGTAAATGACCGGACTATCGAAGTTTAATCGGAAGGCCAAGCCATCCACCTTTGGTATTTCTGCCGGTCACGAGAAATTGTGACCGGCTTTTATGTTTTTTTTGTATCTAAACCTTTGGGTTTGATAATATTTATTAAAAATTTATGGAGGCAAACCGAATGAAGAAGTTTACCGCACTGCTCCTCGCTATGCTCATGGTATTCGCACTGTGTGCTTGCGGCGGCAATGACGCACCCAAATCCGATGACAGCGCATCCAACGATGCCGCAGCAGTAAAAGCAGGTCTTATCTGCCTGCATGACGAGAACTCCGGTTACGACAAGAACTTTATCGACGCATTTAAGGCAGCATGCGAGGCATGCGGCGTTGAGTACGTCATCAAGACCAACATCCCCGAGGACCAGACTGCATACGACGCAGCAGCTGAGCTCGCAGATGACGGCTGCAATGTTGTTTTCTCCGACAGCTACGGCCACCAGCAGTACATTCTCCAGGCTGCACAGGAATTTGAAGACGTTCAGTTCACTTCCTGCACCGGTGATATGGCTCTCGCTTCCGATGTTGACAACTATCACAACGCATTCGCAACCATCTTCCAGGGCCGCTACCTCGCAGGTGTTGCTGCAGGCATGAAGCTCAACGAGATGATCGAAAACGGTGACTTCACTGCTGACGAAGCAAAGATGGGCTATGTCGGTGCAATGCCCTACGCAGAAGTTATTTCCGGTTACACCTCCTTCTACCTCGGTGCAAAGTCCGTTTGCCCCACTGTTACCATGGATGTAGTTTACACCGGATCCTGGTACGACGAGACCCTTGAGATGGAAGGCGCTAAGTCCCTTATCGAGGGCGGCTGCAAGCTCATCAGCCAGCATGCTGACTCCATGGGCGCTCCCAATGCTTGCCAGGAAGCAGGCGTTCCCAACGTTTCCTACAACGGCTCCACTCAGACCGCTTGCCCCGACAGCTACATCATCTCCTCTCGCATCAACTGGCAGCCTTACTTCGAGTACGCAATCAGCGCTGTTCAGAAGGGTGAAAACTACGACACCGACTGGACCGGCACTCTTGCTACCGACAGCGTCGTTCTGACCGAGCTCAACGAGGCTGTTGCAGCAGAAGGCACTGCAGACAAGATTGCAGAAGTTGAAGCAGGCCTGAAGGACGGCTCCATCAAGGTATTCGATACCGCAACCTTCACTCTCGAGGGTGCAGCAGTTGATTCCTACGAAGCAAACGTTGTTCCCGACGAGAGCTTTGCTCCCGATACCGAAGTTATTGCTGACGGTGAGTTCTCCGAATCCACCTTCCGCAGCGCACCTTACTTCGACATCATCATCGATGGTATCACCCTTAAGTAATTAACACAGCTAAGTTAATAGGAAGCTCTGCATCTGCAGAGCTTCCTTTGACGTTTTATCTTCAAGGTTTTGGAGGCCTAACGCTATGGAAGAAAGAATTCCCGCCGTAAAAATGCGTAATATTACAAAGCGCTTCGGACCCGTTGTTGCAAACGACAAGTGTTGGCTTGACATATATAAGGGCGAGGTTCTTGCACTGCTGGGCGAAAACGGCAGCGGCAAAACAACCCTTATGAACATGCTTTCCGGCATATATTTTCCGGATGAGGGCCAGATATACATAAATGACGAGGAAGTAGTCATCAACTCCCCCAAGGAAGCCTTTGATCACGGTATAGGTATGGTACATCAGCATTTCAAGCTGGTCGATGTGCTCACTGCTGCGGAAAATATCGTCCTCGGTCTTGAGGGCAAACTGGATATTAAAGGCGCTGTTGCAAAGATAAACAGCATTTGCCAGCAGTACGGCTTTGACGTTGACCCCAACCAGAAAATCTACGATATGTCCGTTTCCCAGAAGCAGACTGTCGAAATAATCAAGGTTTTGTACCGCGGTGCCGACATACTCATTCTTGATGAGCCCACCGCAGTTCTTACTCCTCAGGAGACAGATAAGCTCTTCGCCGTGCTGCGCAATATGCGCGATGACGGCAAGGCAATAATTATTATCACCCATAAAATGCACGAGGTCGAGGACCTTTCAGACCGCGTTGCAGTACTGCGCAAGGGCCAGTTCGTGGGCGATATGAAGACAAAAGACACCAACGCACAGGAAATGACCAATATGATGGTTGGCCGTCCTGTGGAACTTAACATTGAAAGACGCGAGCCTGTTGATTCCAAGCCCAGAATTGAGATTAAAAATCTCACCGTTGTTTCCGAGGACGGAATCAAGAAGCTCGATGACATAAGCTTTACCGCAAACAGTGGCGAGGTTCTCGGAATCGCAGGTGTTTCCGGCAGCGGCCAGAAGGAGCTGCTGGAGGCAATTGCGGGCCTGCAGAAGGCCGAAAGCGGCAGTATCTGCTATGTTCAGGACGACGGAACACGCGAAGAGATTCTCGGTAAGGATCCTCTCAAGATCGCCGGAATGGGTGTTGCACTTTCATTCGTTCCCGAGGACAGACTCGGCATGGGCCTTGTCGGCAACATGGACCTGTCCGACAACATGATGCTCCGTTCATTCCGCAGAGGCAAGAGCCTGTTCACCGACAGAAAGAGCCCTCACAAGCTTGCAGAGAATGTCGTTGAAGAACTGAGCGTTGCAACCCCGTCTATTGAAACTCCCGTCCGCCGCCTTTCCGGCGGCAATGTTCAGAAGGTGCTGGTAGGCCGCGAAATCGCATCCGCGCCTACGGTACTGCTGACCGCTTACGCAGTTCGCGGACTTGATATTAACTCTTCCTACATGATTTACGACCTTATAAACAAGCAGAAGGAAGCAGGCGTTTCCGTCATTTATGTCGGCGAAGACCTTGACGTTCTTCTCCAGCTTGCAGACCGCATCGTTGTTCTTTGCGGCGGAAAGCTCAGCGGCGTTGTTGAAGGCCGCAAGACCGATAAGCGCGAGGTCGGCGCACTGATGACAAAGGTTGGAGGTGTGGCAGAATGATTCATATTTCAAAACGCGGAAATATAAGCCGCGGTAAGGCACTGCTTATCAGAGCAATTGCAATTATACTCGGTATTATGGTCTGTGCAATTGTAACCACAATCACCACAGGCGAAAACCCCGTTAACGTGTTCAACGCAGTAGTCCATGGCTCATTCGGTACAGAACGCAAATTCTGGATATTCCTCCAGAACACGGCAATTCTGCTGTGTATATCCCTTGCAGTTACCCCCGCGTTCAAGATGCGTTGCTGGAATCTGGGCGCTGAGGGTCAGGTTCTTGCGGGCGCTATGGCGGCCGCAGCCTGTATGGTTCTGCTCGGCGGCAAAGTTTCCAACGCGGTCCTTATCGCAATAATGGTAGTATCATCTGTTGCTGCCGGCGGCATCTGGGCTGCAGTCCCCGCATTTTTTAAAGCAAAATGGAACACCAACGAAACCCTGTTTACCCTTATGATGAACTATGTTGCAATGCAGATAGTTGCCTTCTTCTGCGTCAAGTGGGAAAACCCCAAGGGCTCCTGCAAAATCGGCGTTATCAATCAGCAGAGCAACGCAGGCTGGCTCCCTGATGTGGGCAACAAATACACCCTCGTTCTCATAGTTGTTGCGGCTATTACCGTCGCAATGTACTTCTACCTCAGATATACCAAGCACGGCTATGAAATCTCCGTTGTCGGCGAGTCCGAGCGCACCGCACGCTATATCGGAATCAAGGTTGACCGTGTAATAGTCCGTACCATGCTTCTGTCCGGCGCAATCTGCGGCGTCGCAGGTCTTCTGCTTGTAGGCGGCATAAACCACACCGTTTCCACCAGCATCGCAGGAGGTCAGGGCTTTACCGCAGTCATGGTATCGTGGCTTGCAAAGTTTAACCCCATCGTTATGGTACTTACCAGCGGCCTGCTCATATTCCTGAGCACAGGCGCAAACGAGCTTGCAACAAGCTGCGGACTCAACCAGTCCTTCGGCGATATTCTCACGGGTATCCTGATTTTCTTCATAATCGGTAGTGAATTCTTCATTAACTATAAGATAAGCTTCCGCAAGTCCAATAAGGAGGTGGCTGAGCATGTTTGATATCGTATCCTTCATCCCCAGAGCGGTTATGCAGGGCATACCCCTTATGTTCGGCTGCACGGGTGAGATTATCACCGAAAAAGCGGGCAACCTTAACCTGGGTACCGCAGGCGTTATGTATGTCGGCGGCATCTGCGGCGTTATCGGAGCTTTCCTTTACGAAAACTCAGGCGCGGAAATGAACGGCTTCCTGACAGTCGCAATTCCCCTTGTGTGCTGCATAATCGGCTCTCTTATTATGGGCCTTATATACAGCTTCCTCACGATTACACTCCGCGCAAACCAGAACGTAACAGGCCTTGCTCTTACCACCTTTGGTGTTGGCATCGGTAACTTCTTCGGTGGCTCGCTTATTAAGCTTGTCAATACCGATATTCCCTCCGTTGTTCTCACAAAGACAAGCACCGCATTCAGCAAGACTCTGCCCTTCGCAAGCGATATGGGCTGGTTTGGCAAGGTGTTCCTTAACTACAGCTTCCTTGCTTATGCCGCAATAATCATTGCAGTTATCGCGTCCTATGTTCTCAACAAGACCCGCGTTGGACTTCAGCTTCGCGCAGTAGGCGAAAGCCCTGCAACTGCTGACGCGGCAGGCATCAACGTAAACAAATACAAGTACATTGCAATCTGCATCGGCTCCGTTGTTGCAGGTCTCGGCGGCCTCTACTACGTCATGGACTACGCCTGCGGCGTATGGTCAAACGACGCGTTCGGCGACCGCGGCTGGCTTGCAATCGCACTTGTTATATTCACTCTCTGGAAGCCCAACATCGGCATCTTCGCTTCCATTATCTTCGGCGGACTTTACATTCTCAATGTATACATCCCCACAGGCACAAACCTTGCAATCAAGGAAATCTATAAGATGGCACCTTATATTGCAACCATCGTCGTTCTAATCTTCACCAGCATGCGCAACCGCCGCGAGGACCAGCCTCCTGCGGCACTCGGTCTTGCCTACTTCCGAGAAGAACGGTAGTAATGAAAAACAAAATCCCCGACATTCAATGTCGGGGATTATTTTTTATCTCATTGTTCCGAGGTAGCCCTCAAGGATCAGACTTGCCGCAACGGCATCCACCGTTTTGCGGTGCTTTTTCTCTTTCTTTCCGTTTGCGTGGAGAATGTTGTGGGCCTCTATGCTGCTTCTGCGCTCGTCCCACATGACAAGCTCAATATCCGTCATGGATTTCAGCTTCTCGCCGAACTCGCGGCATTTTTCCGCCCTCGGGCCCTCGGTGCCGTCCATGTTTTTCGGAAGACCGAGAACAAGCCGCTTAACGTTTCTTGCCTTTGCTTCGGCGACTATCTTCTCCGCAACTACATCTGGATTCCATTCGGTGAGCGTGAACGCATCGCCCACCAGCATATTCATTTCGTCGGAAACGGCTATGCCCGTTCTGGCATCGCCGAAGTCAATTCCCATTACTCTCATGCAGCCACCTCATTTCAGACAGAAGCAGGCGCGAACCTCGCCGCAGATATACAGCGAGCCAGCCGAGCAGACCATTGCGCCCATATCCTCGGCATAGTTCAGTGCTTCGCGCACGCCCGCGGATATGTCACCGACGGCGGAAACAGGCTTGCCGAACTTTTCGAGCATTTCTCCAAGCTCCTCGGCGCTGAGTGCACGCTCGGAGGAGGGGGTTACGGTTACAAAGGCGTCGAACAGGGGAGCGAGGATGCTTATAATGCTGTCGCAGTCCTTGTCCCTCAGCAGACCAATGAGAAGCACTTTTTTCTCATCGGGGAAGTATCTTTTCAGTGCGTCGGAAAGCGCCAGCGCGCACTGGGGATTGTGACCTCCGTCAACAACAAACCATGGGTCGTCCTGAACTATCTCAAATCTTGCGGGCCACTGAGTGGCGTAAAGACCTGCCTCCAGCGCCTCGTGGGGGATTTCCCAGTCCTTTTCACGCAGAATCTCCACCGCTTCTATTGCGGTGACTGCGTTATAAAGCTGGTGCTCGCCTAAGAGAGAAATTGCGTAGCTTTCGCCTTTGTAGGAGAAAACCTGACCCTCGCGGCTGTCAAACTCGGGAGCAATATCGTCAAAGTCGGGGACGCGAAGCTCCGCACCCTGAATATCGCAGACATCACGGACTGTGCGCATGACCTCGCCCTGCTGCTGATACATGACAACGGATGCAGCGGGCTTGATGATACCTGCCTTTTCGGCGGCTATTTCCTCGAGAGTATCACCGAGGATGGCAGTGTGGTCAAGGCCGATGTTTGCGATTACGGCACATTCGGGGCAGGGGATTACGTTTGTCGCGTCGAGGCGTCCGCCCAGACCGACCTCAAGCACGACGATGTCACAGCCGCGTTGTTCAAACCACAAAAATGCGGCGGCAGTCATCATCTCAAACTCCGTGGGGTGATCCTCCATGCTCTCGGCAACGGGCTTTACCTGTTCCACGATCGAAGCAAGCTCTTCATCGCCGATTTCCTTGCCGTTTATCTGCATGCGCTCGTTAAAACGCGCAATGTAGGGCGAGGTGAAAAGTCCTGTCTTGTAGCCTGCGATTTTCAGCACGGAAGCAAGATAAGCGCATATGCTGCCCTTGCCGTTTGTTCCCGCAATGTGGACAAACTTGAGCTTTTTCTCGGGATTGCCGAGACCGGCAAGAAGAACTCGGACACGCTCGAGCCCGGGTTTCGAGCCCAGCCATGAAACGCCGTTTATATATTCAAGTGCCGCTTTGTAATCCATAGTTTATCTCCAATTAAAAAAGTCTAATACATAATAGCATTTTTTGAAGTTTCGCGCAATAAAAACATCCCCGTCAATTTGACGGGGATGTTGGATTTTTTATTACTCCTCGATGCTTGCGATGAAGAGAGAATTTTCTGCGTCGGAGGGGATGAGGAAGCCGTTTCTCGGGGATACGGAGAAGTCCTCAACAGCGGGACCGTCCATAAGGCAGCTGCGCTTGAACTGCTGAGAGAAGTAGCGCTTGCAGTAGCTGGTGAGCCACTTTACAAGCTCCTCGTCGCTGAACTCATCACCGTAGGCAAGCTTTGCGATGCGGAGAGTTTTTGCAGGGGAGAAACCGCAAATCATCATCTTGTGGGTGAAGAAGTCCTGCAGGGAGTACGAGCCGACGCTATCCTCGCTCTTTTGCTCGATCTCGTCCTCCGTGATGGGCAGAAGCTCGGGCGTGACGGGGCAGTCGAGCACGTCCC
>JAZLGD010000106.1:0-5287 GCA_045616105.1 Oscillospiraceae bacterium
CACCCGGAACCACAATCCGGTGCTCTAACCAACTGAGCTACACCCACCATATTTATCATTTGGCACGCCAAGAGGGATTCGAACCCCCGACCTACTGCTTAGAAGGCAGTTGCTCTATCCTGCTGAGCTATTGGCGCATATATCGCAGGGCTCGCTTCTTGGAGCGGGCGATGGGAATCGAACCCACGTATCCAGCTTGGAAGGCTGGTGTTCTACCATTGAACTACGCCCGCATGGCCGTTCCCTATATTCAGCCATACGATAATAACATTATTATTGAAGTATGTCAACATTTTTTTCTTGTATTGAAACGTACAAGTTTTTATCCGAGGGGGTCTTTGGGTGAGAGAACTCTCTCAGAACACAAAAAAAGGAGACTTTTGACATGTCAAGCACAAACAAAACTGAAAACTACAGGCTCAATCAGTGGGTAAACACCGATTACGTTATGATGTCCGACTTTAACGCCGACAACGCCGCAATTGACGCGGCGCTCTCGGGCAAGGCAAACATTGCCGTGGGAAACTACATCGGTAACGGCACAGCCTCTCCCGTAAGCCTAAGCTTCGACTTTGCGCCCTCCGTGGTAATCGTGGCAGGCATGGGCGGCTCAGGCGGTGAACAGCACGAGGTCAGCGTGGTCTTCATCCGAAACCACACCGGCGCTGGCTACACTGTCGCAAAGGGCAGCAGCGCAGCAAGCGTGGAGCTTGCCTGCAGATGGGAAGGCAATTCCCTCAGCTTCAACAGTATCTCAAACGGCGCAGACGCCGCCCTCGAGCAGCTCAACGCTCAGGGTGAAAGCTATGCCTACGCAGCCTTCTAAATTGCACCAGATAAAAAACTGTTGCATTGGTGTATAATTAAGAGTATAATACACGCAAACTTCAAGGTTTTGAAGTAAGGAGAAAACATTATGATTGAACTGACAATGCAGGTAAGCGATTTCGATTATTCCGAAACTCTGGAAAGATTCTTACCGGATATAATAAACTTACTGCAGGAAAACGAAAGCGTAAATCCTCTTGTTCGCAAGGCAATAACGGCGACACCTGATGTGGCAAAGGCGATAGTAAAAACTATTCTTGCCGCAATGAGCCAGAGCCAGAAAGAGGCACTGACCGTCAAATTCCTAAACAAGAATATGGAAAGCCTGTGCGCAAGCTTAAATGAGGTAGCAGAAAAAAACGGTGTTATACTGAGATTGGAAAACGGTAAAGCCATCGCAAAATAAAGGAAATCCCCCGAACTTTCGGGGGATTTTTCTTTTTGGATTTAATTATTCGGCGCGCTGGATTTTTCTTATGGGGGCTGAATTGCCGGTTATGAGCGGGACGTCCTCAATAATTACATTTGATGTGTCGAGTCCGTACCAGTGCACCTTTGAGCCTGCGACATGGCGGATTGCATACTTGGAATGGAGAATAAATTCGTCAAAACCGTCAAGCTCGCTCTTTGTGTTGACCGATCTGTGGATCATGCAGAACTTGAAGGTGCCGACGGAAGACGGGCCGTAAATGGAATACTTCTTGTCCTGCTCGGGCAGCTCGCCGCTTGCCTGAAGGTCGGATACTATCTGGCGCAGGTATACATTCACGCGCTGGGAGCATTTGAAGCCCAGATTGAGCTTTATACGGAAGATATAGTCCGTGCCGTATGTTTCAACCTGATAGTTCAGGGTGTCGGGCTCGTCGAGGACATTTACGGTGATAAACCAGTATGCCGCGGCGCGCTTATAGTCTTTGTCGAGAATTGAATACAGGATATCGCGGTCTATATACTCGGGATTTTCGTTTCTGTCGAGGAAAACGAGGTTGTGGCAGAACATGGGGATCTCGGTGTCATTTCTGAGATTGCCCAGATTCTCGATATAGTCTCCGAGGCGGAGCTTGCTGCTGTAACGCCGCTCGAGCTGCGTGCCTCTGTACCAGACAACCATAAGCCACAGAAGGATGAGAGTGAGAATAACGCTGACATAGCCGCCGTGTACGAACTTGCCGAGGCTGGATACGAAGAACACGGCTTCTATGAGGCCGAACACAATCATAGTTATCCACGCTATGATCGGCTTATGACAGAGAGAACGCAGATACTCAAACAGGAGCACCGTTGTCATAAGCATTGCGATGGTGATTGCAAGGCCGTATGCCGTTTCCATGCGTGAGCCTGAACGGAAGTACAGCACGACGAGAGCGCAGCCTATCCAGAGCACACTGTTGACGGAGTTAATATATATCTGACCCTTTGTATCGGCCGGATAGCGGATTTCCAGATGGGGCAGGAGGTCAAGACGTATGGCCTCGGAAACGAGCGTGTAGGAGCCTGTGATGAGCGCCTGAGAGGCGATAATAGCAGCCATTGCGCCGAGAATGACGGCGAAGGGTCTGAGAGCTGCAGGAAGCATGAGGAAGAAGGGATTCATGTCCTCAATGCCGATAAGGGCGCTGTTTGCTTTGTTGAGTATGATCCATGCACCCTGACCGAGGTAATTGAGGATAAGGCAGATTTTGACTATCGGCCATGAGTAATAGATGCTGCCCTTGCCTACATGTCCCATGTCGGAATAAAGCGCTTCCGCGCCGGTTGTACAGAGAAAGACACTGCCGAGAATCATAAAGCCGGCCTTGTTGTTGGGGCTTATGAGTACCTCGATGGCATAAACAGGGTTGAAAGCCTTAAGCACAACGGGATTTGTGAAGACATTGAGCACGCCGATAACGGCGAGGAAGCCGAACCAAAGGAGCATAATGGGACCGAAGGCTTTTCCTATCTTGCTGGTGCCCGCGTGCTGAATTGCAAAGAGGATTGAAATAATTATAAGGGTTATAATTACTACCTTTACCTGACCTGCGCCGAGGAAGCGTTCCATAACGGGAATACTGCGCAGACCCTCGACGGCGGTTGTTACAGTGACGGCAGGGGTGAGCACACCGTCAGCAAGAAGCGCCGCACCACCCAGCATAGCGGGCAGGATGAGCCATTTTCCGCAGTTTTTCACCAATGAATACAGAGCGAAAATGCCGCCCTCGCCGTGGTTGTCGGCCTTCATTGCAATGATGACAAACTTTATCGTGGTAAGCAGCGTTATCGTCCAGATGATAAGCGACAGCGAGCCGATTATAAACCGCTGGTCAATCATATTGATGCCGCCGTTGCCCTCGACAATGGACTTCATTACATACATCGGAGATGTGCCGATGTCGCCGTAAACTATACCGATTGCGACAAGCAGCATGCCGAGCCGTATGCCTTTTTTATCTTTCATTTCAAAATCTCCTTTGAAAAAGCGCAATGAAAAAACCGTACATACAAAAACGCTGATGACGGACGGTCAGAAGCAGGGATATCTGAAAAAGGATGAGTTGCAGATTCCCTGAAATATGACAATTGCTAACATACTAACACGCGGAAAATACTAAGTCAATAAATAAACTTAGTATGTAAAAGAAATCCCCGAAAGTATGCTGCTTTCGGGGATGAGTTTTATCAATTGCTGCTCGAGGGAATGCGAGATGCCACAAGACCGACGAAGCGGCTCAGCGGCATCGTCTGAAGAGTGACCCGCCCCGGTCCCGTAACAACGGTGTTGAATATGCCCTCTCCGCCGAAGAGAACATTTTTAACTCCCTTGACAGTTTCAACGTCTATGGAAACGGTGCCGTCTGCTATCGCAAGGTTACCGGTGTCAACAATAAGACGCTGACCGGCCTTCAGCTCATATTCGACTGCGGAGCCGTCAATCTCGGCAAATACGAGACCGCTGCCTTCGACCTTCTGCATGAGGAAGCCTTCTCCGCCGAACATTGCAGCGCCGATTTTCTTCTGGAAGAAAACAGACATCTCAACGCCGGAGGTGGCGGCGAGAAATGCAGATTTCTGAAGCACGACGGGCTTGTCGGGAGTGACCTCAATTGCGCGGATAGAGCCGGGGAAGCTGGATGCAAAGGCGATCATTCCGGCGCCGCCCTCGGCTGTGTATATGTTGCGGAACATCGACTCGCCGGTGAGCATACGACCGAACATTTTGCCCATTCCGCCGCCGATGGTTTCCATCTTCATGTTGGGGCTCATCCATACCATAGAGCCCTTTTCGGTTATCATCTTTTCTCCGGCTTCAAGATAGCAGATTACTACCGGCATGCTGTCGCCTTTAATTTCGTATCTCATATTATTCTCCTTAAGTATTGCAATCCCCGGAAACAATATGCTTCCGGGGATGATTTTTTATCAGCAGAGCTGGAAGCCTGCGGGGACGGAATCGTCCAGCATGAGCAGGTGAAGCTCTTCCTTGCCGTTTTCTTCGTGGACTGCGGAGATAAGCATTCCGCAGGAGTCCTGACCCATCATCTTGCGGTTGGGCAGGTTTACGATTGCGACAACGGTCTTGCCGACCAGATCCTCGGGCTCATAGAACTTGTGGATGCCGGAGAGAATCTGACGGGGAGTGCCCGAACCGTCGTCAAGCTGGAATTTGAGAAGCTTATCGGACTTCTTTACAGCTTCGCAGGAGATAACCTTGCATACGCGCATATCGCACTTTGCAAAGTCATCAATGCTGACCTCGGGAAGAACGGGAGGGAAGCTAGGGCCTTCGGGCTTCTTTGCGGTCTTTGCGTTGAGCTCCTCGAGAGCCTTTGCCATGTCGAGACGGGGGAAGAGGGTCTCGCCCTTGTGTACGGAGATGTCTGCGGGCAGAACACCGTAAAGGCCTGCGTTATCCCATGTTGCAAACTCGGTTGCGCCGATCTGCTCTAAAGCCTTGTCGCAGCTGTCGGGGATGAAGGGCTTGAGCAGAGTGAGTGCTACGCGCAGAGCCTCGATAAGGTTATAGAGAACGCTTGCAAGGCGGGGCTTTTTTGTCTCGTCCTTTGCCAGTACCCAAGGTGCGGTTTCGTCGATATACTTGTTCGCACGCTGGATGAGCTTGAATACTTCCTCGAGTGCGACATGGAGCTGGAACTTGTCCATCTGCTCAGCGTACTTTGCGGAGGTGGTCTTGATCAGGTTGACGAGCTCATCGTCAACAGCATCGGCCTCGCGCTCGGGGATAAGGGTGCCGCCGAAGTACTTTTCAGCCATCGCGGTGGTACGTGATACCAGATTACCAAGATCGTTTGCAAGGTCGGTGTTGATGGTGGAAATAAGAAGCTCGTTGGAGAAGTTGCCGTCGGAGCCGAAGGGGAAGGTGCGGAGCAGGAAGAAGCGCAGTGCGTCAACACCGAACATGTCCGCAAGGACATAGGGGTCAACAACATTGCCCTTGGACTTAGACATCTTGCCGCCGTCG
>JAZLGD010000107.1:0-7192 GCA_045616105.1 Oscillospiraceae bacterium
GGATTTTCAGGCAGAATTTCTGTCCAGTATTCTTGCTGCAGCGGCTGACCCCAGCCTGATATCCTTTGCAGGCGGTCTACCCAATCCCGTATCATTCCCCATTGATGCTATGAACGATGCTGCAAGCAAGGTGCTTGAAAAGAACGGCGTTATTGCTCTGCAGTACAGTGGTACTCAGGGTTATGCACCTCTGCGCCAGTATATTTGCGATCGCTATAAGAAGATGATGGATCTTGATTTTGATCCTGCAGATATTATCATAACCAACGGCTCCCAGCAGGCACTTGATATGTTCTCTGCTGTTATGATCGATGCAGGCGATGAGATCATGGTTGAAAGCCCCAGCTACCTCGCTGCACTTCAGACCTTCCATCTTTATGATCCCAAGGTTCTGCCCATCTGCCTGAATAACGACGGCCTCGATGTAGAAGAACTCAAGAAGACCATAGCAGAGCATAATCCCAAGTTCATCTATGTAATCCCCAACTTCCAGAACCCCACCGGCCTGACCTATTCCGAAGAAGTCAGAGTCAAGGTTGCCGAATCACTTAAGGACACCGGCATTATGGTTCTCGAAGATAACCCCTACGGCGAGCTTCGCTTCTCCGGCAAAGCAGGTCACAGTTTCCACTACTTCCTCGGCGAGCAGTGCTGCATGCTCGGCACATTCTCCAAGATCGTTGCTCCTGGTATGCGCCTTGGCTGGATAGCATGCAAAGAGCCCACCGTCCGCGAAAAGCTTCTGGCATACAAGTCCACCATGGACCTGCACACCAATATATTCGGCCAGATGGTTCTTGCTCAGTTCCTTGAGGACAATGACCTTGATGCACATATCGAGAATACCAGAGTCCTTTACAAGGAGAAGGCAGAATTCATGACTGCCTGCATGGAAAAGTATTTCCCCAAGGAAGTCGAATTCACCAAGCCCGAAGGCGGCATGTTCCTCTGGGCAACAATGCCCGAGGGCGTAAAGGCTGTTGATGTATATAAGGCAGCTATCGAGCAGGGCGTTGCAGTATGCCCGGGCGATCCCTTCTATGAGTATGACCGCGATGTTCGCACCATGCGTATCAACTACTCAAACTCCACTAACGAAGCAATCGAAAAGGGTGTCAAAATCCTTGGCGATGTAATCAAAAAAATGATCTAAGCAACAAAAGCGCATATTTAACCGAAAAGGGAAAGCATCCTTCGTGGTGCTTTCCCTTTTTCGGCATTGACACTTTTATTTTAATGTGGTATAAATATTAAGCACAATTGATATGGAGAGTTACCGAAGTGGTCATAACGGGGCGGTCTTGAAAACCGTTAGGACGAAAGTCCACAGGGGTTCGAATCCCTTACTCTCCGCCAAAAAAACAATCCCATCCGTTTGGATGGGATTATTTTTTTATTGACATATACCCCTCGGGGGTATATTATGAGTCCATAAGAACATACCCGTAGGGGGTATATACCGGAGGCTTTTATGGCAGACTATTCAGAGAAAACGATTATGAATGAAGATACTAATGAAAACGCATCGGCGGAGCTTTGCCCGCATTGCTGTTCGGGCAAGACAAAAAACCGCGATACCAAAGAGAAAACAGACCTGATGAATCGACTGAAACGAATTGAAGGACAGGTGCGAGGCGTTGAGGGCATGCTGGAAAAGGATGCCTACTGCACGGATATCCTCGTACAGGTATCGGCGGTTACATCCGCATTAAACAGCTTCAGCAAGCAGCTTCTCTCAAACCATATTAAGAGCTGTGTAGCCGATAATATCAGAAACGGAAATGACGAGGTCATCGATGAGCTTGTTGCAACGCTTCAGAAGCTGATGAAATAAAGCGGAGGATCATTCAATATGAAACAGTACAATGTTACGGGAATGAGCTGCGCGGCATGCTCAGCCCGTGTTGAAAAGGCGGTTTCGTCCGTGGAGGGTGTCAGAAGCTGCTCGGTCAGCCTGCTGACTAATTCCATGGGAGTTGAGGGAACTGCCGCGGATGATGCAATAATTAAGGCTGTAACCGAGGCGGGATATGGAGCATCTGTGAAGGGCAGTGCTCAGTCAGCAAAGAGCAGCGAAGCGGATGAGGACTTCCTTAAAGACAGAGAGACCCCGGTCCTGAAAAAGCGACTTTTCACAAGCCTTGGTTTTCTGCTTGTTTTAATGTATTTCTCCATGGGACATCATATGTGGGGATGGCCCTTGCCGAAATTTTTTGAAGGAAATCCCGTGACAATCGGCATGGTACAGATGCTGCTTGCCGCCACGGTAATGCTTATTAATAAGAAGTTTTTTGTGTCCGGCTTTAAAAGTGTGGTTCATGGCGCACCTAATATGGACACACTTGTGGCTTTAGGCTCGTCGGTATCATTTGCGTGGAGCGTATATGCCCTGTTTATGATGAGCGATGCCCAGATAAAAGGCGGTTTAGCTGCGGCAGCAGAATGGATGAACGAGTTCTATTTTGAATCTGCCGCCATGATACTGGTGCTCATTACCGTCGGAAAAATGCTGGAGGCAAAGAGCAAGGGCAAGACAACGGATGCCCTGAAATCACTGATGAAGCTTGCGCCCAAAACCGCAACGGTTGTAAGAGACGGGAAAGAGCAGATTGTTGCAATTGAAGAGGTTAAGACGGGGGATATTTTCACAGTAAAACCGGGCGAAAGCATTCCCGTTGACGGTGTTGTAATCGAGGGCAATACAGCGGTGAACGAGTCGGCGCTGACGGGTGAAAGCATACCCGTGGATAAGTCCGCAGGCGACAGCGTATCCGCTGCAACCGTCAACCAGTCCGGATTCATCAGATGTAAAGCAACAAGGGTAGGAGAGGACACAACACTTTCTCAGATAATAAAGCTTGTAAGCGATGCCGCGGCGAGCAAGGCGCCAATTTCAAAGATAGCCGATAAGGTGTCGGGAGTATTTGTGCCTGTTGTCGTCAGCATTGCGGCAGTAACATTAATCGCATGGCTTATAATAGGCAGAAGCTTTGAGTTTTCTCTGGGAAGAGCGATTTCCGTTCTTGTAATCAGCTGTCCCTGCGCGCTTGGCCTTGCAACTCCCGTTGCAATCATGGTAGGCAACGGCGTCGGCGCAAAGCAAGGAGTGCTTTTCAAAACGGCTGTATCCCTTGAGGAAACAGGCAAGGTGCAGATTGTTGCCCTTGATAAGACGGGAACAATTACCCGGGGCGAGCCTGAGGTGGTGGAGCTTCATCCCGCACAGGGGATTACGGAAGAAGAACTGCTGACTGCGGCTTATTCGCTTGAGATAAAAAGCGAGCATCCTCTTGCGGGCGCCGTTGTCCGTGAGGCGGAAAAGCGCGGTGTTAATCCTGACGAGGTAAGCGATTTTAAGGCGCTCCCCGGAAACGGACTTTCCGCATCCCTTAACGGAAGAACAGTCTACGGCGGTTCGCTGAACTTTGTGCGTCCGAGGATTAAATCCGATAAATCATTTGTTGAAAGCGTGGAAGCCTTTGCCGATAACGGCTGTACGCCGCTTCTGTTTGCAAGAGATGATGAGCTTCTCGGCATCATAGCCGTTGCAGATACGGTTAAGGAAGAAAGCCGTGAGGCCGTTGAAGAGCTCAGAAATATGGGAATTCAGGTCGTAATGCTCACAGGCGATAATATACGCACCGCAAAGGCAATCGGACGGCAGGCAGGCATTGATAATGTAATTGCAGGAGTGCTGCCTGAGGGCAAGGAGGCTGTCATCGTAAAGCTCAAAGAGCTTGGAAAGGTTGCCATGGTGGGCGACGGTATCAATGACGCTCCTGCGCTTACCTCTGCGGATATGGGTATTGCCATAGGCGCAGGCACGGATGTAGCCATAGATGCTGCCGATGTTGTGTTGATGAACAGCAAAATCAGCGATGTGCCTGCAGCAATCAGACTTTCAAGAGCAAGCCTGACAAACATTCGGGAAAACCTTTTCTGGGCATTTTTCTATAATGTTCTGTGCATTACGCTCGCTGCCGGCTGCTATATCGGGCTGTTCGGTTGGGCGCTTAACCCCATGATAGCCGCAGCGGCAATGAGCCTTTCAAGCTTTTGCGTAGTGTCAAATGCGCTTAGACTCAACCTGTTTGATATGCACTCGGCGAAGCGGGATAAGATAACATCAAAATCAATTAACATAGGGGCGGTAGAGTCCCTTGTTGAAGAAATAAATTCTATGATGGAGGAAACAAAAATGACAAAAACCATGAAAATCGAAGGCATGATGTGCCCCCACTGCGAAGCACATACAAAGAAAGCTCTTGAAGCAATTGATGGCGTAGAAAGCGCAGTCGCAAGCCATGAGGCAGGCAATGCAGTTGTAACTCTGACCAAGGATGTAGATAACGAAGTCCTCAAGGCAGCAGTTGAAGGCGCAGGATATACCGTGCTTGGAATCGAGTAAAAACGACAGTCGGATATATTTTTCGAAAAAACCCTTGACATCTCGACATTTATTGTTATAATACTTTTCGCAACTGAACACCTTATCAAGAGCGGTGGAGGGAACGGCCCTGTGAAACCCGGCAACCTGCAGTAAAAGCAAGGTGCTAAATCCGGCGGTGATTATCGAAAGATGAGGATTAACCTGATTTTGAACTCCGTCGGCATACCGACGGAGTTTTTTTATTAGATAACGCGAGAGTGTTCAGAATAATATTTCTGGAGGAAAAGACAATGAGCAAAAGACTGTTTACATCCGAATCCGTAACCGAGGGACATCCCGATAAAATCTGTGACCAGATTTCCGATGCTGTTCTGGACGCAATACTTGCAGAGGATCCTGAAGGCCGTGTAGCCTGCGAGACTACCGCTTCCACAGGCCTTATCCACATTATGGGCGAGATAAGCACCAATTGCTATGTTGACATAGCAAAGGTTGCACGTGAAGTAATTCGCGACATCGGCTATGACCGCGCAAAGTATGGCTTCGACTGCCAGACCTGCGGCATAATCACCAACATCGACGAGCAGTCAAGCGACATCGCTCTCGGCGTTGACAAATCTCTCGAGGCAAAGGAATCCGGCGATTCCGAGCTTGATAACGGCGCAGGCGACCAGGGCATGATGTTCGGCTATGCCTGCAACGAAACCAAGGAGCTTATGCCTCTGGCAATCAGCCTTTCTCATAAGATAGCAAAGCGCCTTGCACTGGTAAGAAAAGAAGGTCTTGTTGATTATCTCCGTCCCGACGGCAAGACTCAGGTCACCGTAGAGTATGATGAGGCAGGCAAGCCCGTCAGAGTTGATACTGTAGTTCTCTCGACTCAGCACGCACCCGAGGCAACTCTTGAGCAGATAAGAAATGACATGATCGAGCTCGTCATCAAGCCCAGCGTTCCCGCAGAGCTTCTGGATGAGAGCACCAAATATTATGTAAACCCCACTGGCCGCTTCGTTATCGGCGGACCTCAGGGCGACTCAGGCCTTACCGGCAGAAAGATCATAGTCGATACCTACGGCGGCAGCGCCCCCCATGGCGGCGGCGCATTCAGCGGCAAGGACCCCACCAAGGTTGACCGCTCCGCAGCATACGCATCCCGCTATGTTGCAAAGAATATTGTCGCAGCAGGCCTTGCGGACAAGTGCCTTGTTCAGCTTGCATACGCAATCGGCATCGCAAAGCCCGTTTCAATCATGGTCGATACCTACGGCACAGGCAAGGTTTCCGATGAGAAGCTTGCTGAGGCAGTAGAAAAGGTATTTGACCTTCGCCCCACCGCAATCATCCGCGACCTCGACCTTAAGAAGCCCATTTACCGTCAGCTTGCCGCATACGGTCACATGGGTCGTGAGGATCTGGGCGTTAACTGGGAAAAGACCGACAGAGTTGACGCACTTCTCAATGCAGTAAAGTAATGCACGTTCCAACGTGTGAAAGCCAGAAGCTTGAGATATTGAGCTTCGATGAGGCTCTCTCAAATTCAGGCGGCAGGGGAGATTATGACAGCGGTAAATGGCTGTATGTTCCTGACTATTACGCCGATTACCGTTATATACTGGGCACAAAGGGCGAAAATCCGCTTATCTGCATCGGTATAAATCCCTCAACCGCCGCTCCCGATGACCTTGACAACACGCTGAAAAGCGTTGCCCGCATAGCCGAACATAACGGCTATGACAGTTGGATAATGTTTAATGTATATGCTCAGCGGGCAACAAACCCCGATGACATGGATTCAGAGCTTAACGAGAAGCTCCACCGCGAGAATATGCGGGCCTTTGAGTACATACTATCCAACGTGGGCGAGGGAGTATCGCCTGCAATATGGGCGGCATGGGGCACCATAATCGAAAAGCGTGACTATCTGCGCGGCTGTGTGCTCGATATGGTGAGCCTCGGTCAGCAGTATGGCGCACATTGGGTGTCTGCGGGTAAAAAATCCAAGAAAGGCCATCCCCACCATCCTCTGTATCTGCGTAAAGATGCCGAGACGGAAGCATTTGATATAGAAGACTATCTCAATATAATCGGAGAATGAAATGATTAAATTAGCAGTTTGTCAGATCAGGACGGAAACCGATAAAGCACTAACCATGCAGAAAGCGGAAAGCATGGTGCATGAAGCGGCTGAAAACGGCGCGAATATCGTCGTTCTGCCCGAAATGTTCAATTGCCCCTATGACAAGGCTTATTTCCGCCCCTTTGCAGATGCGGAAAACGGTGAGAGCGTTGAGGCAATGTCCAAATGGGCAAGGGAAAACGGCGTTATCTTAGTCGGAGGAAGCATCCCCGAAAAAGCGGGCGAAAAGCTTTATAATACCTGCTTCGTATTTGATGAAGAGGGAAATGTTATAGCCAAGCACCGCAAAGCCCATCTGTTCGATGTTGATATCGAAGGCGGAATACGCTTCAAGGAGTCAAACAACTTTGCCCCGGGAAATGAGATTACGGTTTTTGATACAAAGTACGGAAAAATGGGCGCAATGATCTGCTTCGATATCCGTTTCCCCGAGCTTTGCCGTGCCATGGCGAAAAGGGGAGCACAGATAGTGTTCTGCCCGGCGCAGTTTAATATGACAACAGGTCCGAAGCATTGGGAGCTGAGTGTCCGCGCACGCGCTATGGATAACGAAGTGTTCTTCGTTGGCGCTTCCGCTGCGAGATACGAAGGCTTTTCCTATGAATGCTGGGGCCATTCCACCGTGGCAAGTCCCTTCGGCATGGTCATCGCATCCTGCGACGAGA
>JAZLGD010000108.1:0-7978 GCA_045616105.1 Oscillospiraceae bacterium
AAACGGCGCAGACTTTGCTCAGGAGCTTGCATCCATGGCAGAGCTTTATGTTTCCGATGCTTTCGGTACCGTTCACAGAGCCCACGCATCCACCGCAGGCGTAGCAGCATACCTGCCCGCATATGCAGGCTTCCTCGTAGAAAAGGAGCTGTCTGTCATGGGCGGAGCACTGAATGACCCCAAGCACCCCTTCGTTGCAGTTCTCGGCGGCGCAAAGGTATCCGATAAAATCGGCGTTATCAATAACCTGCTTGAAAAGGCCGACACCATTATTATCGGAGGCGGCATGGCTTACACCTTCGTCAAGGCAATGGGTTATGAAATCGGCAACTCTCTGCTTGAGGCAGAGCGCCTTGACTATGCAAAGGAAATGATTGAAAAGGCTGAGGCAAAGGGCGTCAAGCTTCTTCTGCCCGTTGATACCGCAATCGGCAACGAATTCAAGGCAGACTGCGAATATGACGTAGTTGACATCAAGGCAATGCCCGAAGGCTGGATGGGTATGGACATCGGCCCCAAGACAATCGAGCTGTTCTCCGATGCAATCAAAAACGCCGCAACCGTCGTATGGAACGGACCTATGGGAGTATTTGAATTTGACGCATTTGCAGTCGGCACCAAGGCAATGGCAAAGGCACTTGCAGAGAGCAATGCAACAACTATCGTCGGCGGCGGTGACTCCGCAGCGGCAGTTGAAAAACTGGGCTTTGCAGACAAGATGACCCATATCTCCACCGGCGGCGGCGCATCCCTCGAATTCCTCGAAGGCCTTGAGCTTCCCGGCGTAGCATGCCTTCTCGATAAGTAATTTTTCGCAGCGAAAAATTTTAGTACAAATGCTGTAATATAAGCTGGAGGTAGAAAAATGAACACTAAGTACAGAAAAACCGTTATAGCCGGCAACTGGAAGATGAATATGCTGGCAAGCGAGGTTAAGCCTTTTATAGATGAACTCAAGTCCGCAATGCCCAAGACCAAGACCTGCGAGACCGTCCTCTGCGTTCCTGCAGTAATCGTTCCCGCAATGCTCAAGGCAGGTAAGGAAGCAAAGGTTGCGTGCGGCGCTCAGGATGTTTCCAAGTACGAAAAGGGCGCATACACCGGCGAAGTTTCCGCCGCTCAGCTTCAGGACATCGGAGTTAAGTACTGCATTGTCGGCCACTCCGAGCGCAGAGAGTATCACCATGAGGACGATATGCTTATAAACGCAAAGACCGTTGTACTTCTTGAAAAGGGTATCAGTCCCATTATCTGCGTTGGCGAGAGCCTTGAACAGCGCGAAAAGGGCCTGACCATGGCACATATCAATTACCAGATTCGTGCGGCTCTCTGCGGTGTTGACGTAAGCGACATCCGCCGTTGTGTCATTGCATACGAGCCCATCTGGGCAATCGGCACAGGCAAGACCGCAACTGCTGAGCAGGCTCAGGAGGTCTGCTGCGCAATCCGCGCAATCATCCGTGAAATGTACGGCGCACGTCCCGCAAGAGGCGTAAGCATCCTTTACGGCGGCAGCATGAACGCAAAGAACGCCGCGGAGCTTCTCGCACAGCCCGACATTGACGGCGGCCTTATCGGCGGCGCATCCCTGAAGCCGCAGGATTTCGCAACCATTATCGCGGCAACAGGTGCGGCAAATGAGTAAAGCCGTACTTATCATAATGGACGGCTACGGCATAGCTCCCGCAACCTCGGGAAATGCCGTCAGCACAGCCAACACTCCTAATCTGGATAAGATTTTCTCCGAGAACGCATATACTGAGCTTTCCGCCTCGGGACTTGACGTAGGTCTCCCCGAGGGCCAGATGGGAAATTCCGAGGTCGGTCATACCAACATCGGCGCAGGCCGCGTCGTGTTTCAGGATCTGCCCAGAATTACCAAGGCAATCGAGGACGGAAGCTTCTTTGAAAACGAAGCATATGTCAAAGCGCTTGACGCCGCAAAGGAAAACGGCAAGGCACTGCACATCATGGGCCTTCTGTCCGACGGCGGCGTTCACAGCCATATAAGGCATATCTTCGCAATGCTGGATATGGCAAAGAATCGCGGACTGGAAAAGTTATATGTCCACTGCTTCCTTGACGGACGCGATGTTCCTCCGCGCTCAGGTATTGAATATGTAAAACAGCTTGCGGATAAATGCGCCGAGGTCGGCAATGCAAAGATTGCAAGCGTACAGGGCAGATTTTACGGTATGGACCGCGATAAGCGCTGGGAGCGCGTTTCCGAGGGCTACAACGCCATCGTCTGCGGCGAGGGTGTTTTAAATCCCGACCCTGTCAAGGCGGTTGAAGAAAGCTATAATAACGATGTAAGCGATGAGTTTGTTAAGCCCGTTGTCTGCTGCCCTGAGGGCGTGGTAAACGAGGGGGACAGCGTCATATTTATGAACTTCCGCCCTGACCGCGCACGCGAAATGACATGGGCGCTCAATCTTCCTGACTTTGACGGATTTGAGCGCAAAAAGACCGTATTTCCTCTTAACTATGTCTGCACCGCCCAGTACGATGAGGCGATGGACGTTCCTATTGCATTCCCGCCGGAGGAGATTACCAACACCCTCGGCGATATTGTGTCCGCAAAGGGATATAAGCAGTTCCGCGTTGCAGAAACCGAGAAGTATGCACATGTAACATTCTTCTTTAACGGTGGCGTTGAAAAGGCCTGCGAAGGCGAGGACAGATGCCTCGTTCCGTCTCCCAAGCAGTTTGCAACATATGACCTTATCCCCGAGATGAGCGCAAACGAGGTTGCGGACAAATGCTGCGAGGCAATCACAAGCGGGAAGTATGAGCTTGTTATCTGCAACTTCGCAAACTGCGACATGGTTGGTCACACGGGTGTTATGGAAGCGGCAATAAAAGCCGTTGAAACCGTGGATGTCTGCATGGGCAGAGTGTATGAGGCGGTTAAGAGCATGCCGGATACAGTGCTGCTTGTTACCGCTGACCACGGCAATGCCGACTGCATGGCAACCCCGGACGGAAAAATAAATACGGCACATACTACCAATCCGGTTCCGTTTGTGGTATGCTGTGACGGTGTGGAGCTGAAAGCGGGCGGACGCCTTGCCGATATAGCCCCCACGATCCTTGAGATAATGAACATTCCCCAGCCGGCAGAAATGACCGGAAACAGTTTGATTAATAAGTGAAAAGGAGATAAGTAATGAAGCAGTATTTTGAAATCGTTGACGTAATGGCAAGAGAAATTCTTGACTCACGCGGCAATCCCACCGTTGAAGTTGAAGTTACCCTCGATGACGGCACCGTAGGACGCGCAGCAGTTCCCTCCGGCGCATCCACCGGTATGTACGAGGCTTGCGAGCTTCGCGACGGCGATAAGAGCCGTTATCTTGGCAAGGGCGTTACCAAGGCTGTTGAAAACGTAAACGGCGAGATTGCAGAAGCAATGGTAGGCCTGAATGTTCTCGACCAGACCAGCATCGATAAAATGCTCATCGAAATTGACGGAACTCCCAACAAGACCCGTCTCGGCGCAAACGCAATTCTGGGCGTATCTCTTGCATGCGCAAAGGCAGCAGCAGAGGCAACCGGTCAGAGCCTTTACAACTACATCGGCGGCGTAAACGCAAAGACCCTGCCCGTTCCCATGATGAACGTTCTTAACGGCGGCGCACACGCAACCGGCTCCAATGTTGATATTCAGGAATTCATGATCATGCCCGTTGGCGCAACAAGCTGGAAGGAAGCACTGCGTATGTGCGCAGAAGTTTTCCACACCCTTAAGAAGGTCGTTCCCGCATCCGGCGTAGGTGACGAGGGCGGCTATGCTCCCAACCTCGATTCCGACGAGGACGCACTCAAGGCTCTTGTTGAAGCAATGGAAAAGGCAGGCTACAAGCCCTATGACGATTTCATGATTGCAATCGACGGCGCAGTTTCCGATTGGTATAAGGAAGACGGAAAGTACCATCTGCCCAAGCGCGGCACCGTTATGACCAGCGAAGAAATGGTAGCAATGTGGGAAGGCTTTGTTGAGAAGTACCCCATCATCTCCATCGAAGACGGCATGGGCGAAAACGACTGGGACGGCTGGAAGCTCATGACCGAAAAGCTGGGTCACAAGATTCAGATTGTCGGCGACGACCTGTTCGTAACCAACACTGAGCGCATTAAGAAGGGCATTGAGCTGGGCGCAGCAAACTCCGTTCTCATCAAGCTCAACCAGATCGGTACCCTTACCGAGACTCTCGACGCAATCCAGATGGCACACCGCGCAGGCTACACCGCAGTTGTATCCCACCGCTCCGGCGAGACCGAGGATACCACCATTGCCGATATCTCCGTAGCAGTCAACGCAGGCCAGATCAAGACCGGTGCACCTTCCCGTACCGACCGCGTATGCAAGTACAATCAGCTTCTCCGCATCGAGGAAGAGCTCTTTGATGTTGCTCAGTACCCCGGCAAGGACGCATTCTTCTCCATTAAGTAATCTAACCAAATCAAAGGACTCCCGAAAATTCGGGAGTCCTTTTTGTATATATTACGGAAAAAGGGGTAAAAATAGAAATAACTCAAAGCAAAGGAGTAATTTCTATGGAAGAGAAGAAAGCCAATAAATTGGAGAAGTTTCTGGCAGGTAAGGGCTTCTACATAGTCCTTGCACTGTGTATGGTAGTAATCGGAATTTCCGTATGGAGCATTGCAAATCACTCTGTGACCAAAAATGTGAAAATCGACTCAGGTGTAACTCTGGAAAACGGCGGTGACGGCGACACCGAAGCCGTCATGAACGACGGAAGCGAAGCGGACGTAATCGAAGAGATGGACACCGATGACGCCGAGGTTGTCGGCGTCTGGACTCAGGACGATGTGTGGATAGCGCCTGAAAAATGGGTATGGCCCGTGGACGGTGAGGTAAGCCGCGAATATTCCATTGATGCGCTGAGCTATGATGTTACCATGGGCGACTGGCGCACCCACGACGGCCTTGACATTTCCGCAGAGCCGGGAGCACCCGTTTGCGCCGCGGCTGACGGTACTGTTGCGGAAATAGTAAAGGACGATCTTTACGGAACAACAGTCACAATCGACCACGGAGCGGGAATGAAAACCGTCTATTCGAACCTTGAGGATACCCCGACAGTTGCGGTTGGTGATAAGGTCAAGGCAGGCGATGCAATCGGCGCTGTGGGCGCAAGCGCAATCTGCGAGGTAAGTCAGGAACCCCATGTCCATGTCGAGATAACAAAGGACGGAAACAGCGTAAATCCGCAGAATTATCTGCCGGGTTAAAATAAAATTGATAAAAAACGAAAAAAATGTTGACAAGTTGGGCTGCGTCTGTTAAAATTCATCTTGCTCTTCGAGAGATGGCGGCATAGCTCAGCTGGCTAGAGCACACGGTTCATACCCGTGGTGTCCCCGGTTCAAATCCAGGTGCCGCTACCAAAAATAAGGCGCAGCAAAAAAACTACTGCGCCTTTAATATGGCCCGTTGGTCAAGCGGTTAAGACACCGCCCTTTCACGGCGGTAACATGGGTTCGATTCCCGTACGGGTCACCAAAAAAGCAGTCCACTTTGTGGACTGCTTTTTTTGCGACTATGCCGCAAGCGGCACAGCATAATCCGCTGCGCTCAAATCTGTCGAGAGGGGATACACAATCCCCGCTGACACTCTACCCATGCAAATTAAACACTTGTTTAATTGTTTCATTTCTGATAAAATGTTGTAGTTAACTGAAAAGAAAGTTTTAAAGGAAGTGCGAGTATGGCAAGTACAACGCAGGAAATTTCAAACGATACCAAGCGCCTTATCGAAATGGTAAAGATAATGAGCAAATATAAGGTGACCAAGGACTTCACGCCTGAGAAGATGTGTGAAATGTTCAAGGAGCTTGGCCCCACCTATGTTAAGCTCGGTCAGCTTCTGTCTCTGCACCCCGAGGTCATTCCCGTCGAGTACTGCAAGGCTCTTGAAAGCCTGAGAACAGACGCATCCCACCTTGTTACCTCTCAGATAAGAGATATTATTTCCGAGGAATACGGAAAACCGTGGAGCTCCGTTTTCCAGAAAATTATGCCATTCCCCCTCGGCGCGGCATCTATTGCTCAGGTGCACGAGGCAATACTCCTCGACGGTACCCGTGTCGCAATCAAGATTCAGCGCCCTGAGATATACAGCATGATGGAGCGCGATGTGCGCCTGCTGAAAAAAGCTCTCGGTATAGTCAAGTTCAAGCAGATAAACTCAGTCATGGATATAAGCGATGTTCTTGACGAAATGTGGATCGTTGCGCAGGAGGAAATGGACTTCCTCCGCGAGGCGGAGAATATTCGAACCGTACGTAAAAATATCGAGGGCATACAGTATGTTTATTGCCCGAAGGTGTTCGATGAGCTGAGCACGAAGAATGTGCTTGTAATGGAGTATGTCGGCGGCTGTGAGCTCAACGATGTTAAGACACTCAAAGAGCAGGGCTACGACCTGAACGAGGTCTGCACCAAGTTCGTCAACAACTACATCAAGCAGTTTGCTGAGGACAGATTCTTCCATGCAGACCCCCATCCGGGCAATATACATGTCTGCGACGGCAAGATCATATGGCTTGACCTTGGCATGATGGGCAAGCTTACTGAAAACGATGCACGCCTCGTAAGCGAGTGCATGCGCGGCATAGTATCCAACGACTATATAAAGTTTTCAAACGCAGTTTTAGAAATCTGCGAGCATGAAGCGATTACCGACATCAATGCGTTCTATGAGCGCATGCGAGTGTACCTTGATAAGTACCGCGTAGTCAGCATGGAGGAAATGAGCAGCACCGTTGAGATATTCAAGGAGCTGTATAAAATCTCCCTCGAATTCGGTATAAGGGTACCTAAGACTATGACCATGTTCTGGCGCAGTATGTCAATCATGGAAAGCACCGTAACCGCCCTTGCCCCCGATACCGACCTTACCGCAATCATCGGAAAGCATATGGCCGCTCAGGCAATGATAAAGGGCGTGGCGGGAGCGATAACCAAGAGCGTTTCGCATAAGAAACTTATCTCCGGAAATCCCCTCAGTTATAATGGCCACAGCTACGAAAACGAAGAAGAATAACAACAACTCCGGCAATGTCAAAGCATTGCCGGAGTTGTTTTCTTATTAAATGATTCATGTATCGGAGCAGTCCAAAAGCATTTTTACGTGAGGGATTCCGTCCTCGAGAAATTCATCCGAAATGGGGACAAAGCCCTGCTTTGCATATAAACCTGTTGCATAGGTCTGTGCTTCAACATAAATCTTATCGGCCTTAAAGCTTTCTTTAGCCAGCCGAATGGCCTCGGCTAAAAGCTTGCTTCCCATACCGCAGCGGCGCTTGACGGCGATAACACGCCCGACGGATACATACGGGCGCAGAGAGTTTTTGTCCATAATGCGAAGATAGGCCTGTATTCCGCTGTCGTCTCTGAAATAAACATGAAGAGCGGACTGGTCCATGTTGTCAAGCTCCATATAGGGGCAGTTCTGTTCTACGACAAATACTGAAACTCTGAGCCTTAATATTTCATATAGCTCTTCGCAGCTCAGCTCATTAAAATGCTTAACACAAAGCTCCATGAAATCACTCCCTTACATATTAAGACAATCGGGCTTATGCCTTACGTCAAAGAGAAGATCGATAAAGCTTTTGAAGAACGGGATGAACTCGCCCTTGTCTATAAGTCCGAAAACTTCCTCGCGCGATGCCCAGCGGGCATCCTTCACTTCCTCGGGCTGCAGGGTGAGGGAAGTAAGGTCAATGTCCATATTAAGGAGATAGAAGTCGTCAAAGCCTTCTTCAAAATTCATAGTCATGTTGGGGCGGAGAGAGGAGAAGTCGAAGTCAATTCCAAGCTCCTCAAGAAGCTCGCGGTGCACTGCGTCGCGGCTTGTCTCGCCCTTGAGTGCGCTGCCTCCGACGCTTACGTCCCATTTTTCGCCGAAGCTTTTCCAGGGCTGGCGCTGCTGAATAAGCATTTCAC
>JAZLGD010000109.1:0-5140 GCA_045616105.1 Oscillospiraceae bacterium
TACAGCCGGGCTTCAGGCGCATGGATACCACATCGGGTGCGCCGTATGTTGGGTTAAGTCCCGGTGCAAAGCTTTGGCATTTTATACGCTTAACGCTTTTTCCGCTGTATACATAGCTTGGCGCAGCGCCATATTTATAAAAGCCCGTTTCACCCGTGAACAGGTCTATGCACATAAGGTCAACTGTGGCAAAGCCCCAGTTATCGCCCGATTTCAGCAGCATAACCGAGCTGAGAGTTTTCATAGCAAGCGCAGGATCTACTCCCGCACGGAGGAATTTTTCCAGAATTGATATAACCTCACCGCTTTCCCTTGCCGCCTCCGCGCCGCAGCCCATGCCGTCGGACAGGATCACGCACAGCACGCCTGAATCTGTTTTAAAATATGTACCCTTGTCACCGCTGACCTTTTCCCCCTTTTTCTTCATAGCAGCAATGCCGACGCTGACTGCAAGTGGCTCAGCCTCCATCAAGACGAGCTTGCCCTCTGTGCTTTCCTTCGCTTTCGGTTTACATAATCTCAAACCGACGATGGTGGACAGCTTTTTCAAATAGTCCCCGTCCTTATACAGTGCTTCAAGAGAGCCGCTTTCAATAAGCATACGAAGTCTGCCGCGCACATCGCGATAAACCGCTACATCGGCTTCGATGTCAAGCGTGCGCAGGTATCGCATGATTCTCCGCTCCGCAAGATGGTCTGCGCCGTTCGGGCTGCCCAGTTCCCTTGAAACAGTATGAAGAATACCAGCCATATCCTCATACTGGCTCCAGACCGTATCTCGGCTTTCCTTAAGGCTTTCACAAAACTGCCTGCGATATGCCGAGGCTCTGATTTCGCTGTTTATCGCTGTTACAAGTGCCTCGGGAGTCTGACATTTCTCCGCGAAATGAGCGGGTATGTCGCTTATGAGCATCTTGCCGCGCTTATTAATACCCTTCTGCGCGTTTGTAAGCGCGTTCAGAGTGTCCATGTATTCCTTGTTCCAGCAGCGGTTTTTGTCCTTGCATGAAACGCATACGGCATCGGCCGCGCGATCGAAAACCTTTGCAGGGTCTGCATCGTTAACAGGCTCTTCCACATTGCGCCTGACAATCTCATACAGTCCCGCATAGGCGGAGCTCAAACGCTCAACCCGCCGCGACACATAACGCCTCAGCCCCGATTCACCGCAGCCGGCCATTTCATTTTGCATAAGCGCTCCGGCTTTATTAAGAAAGCCCGAAGGCAGCAGCATAAATATTACCGAGGCGGAAAAGGCTTCAAACAGCGCGTCAAGCCGCGCAAGCTCTGTCCATGCGCAGGCAACGCATATGGCGTTCGAAACTACAAAGCTTAAGACAAATATGAGTCTGCCATGGCGATTAAATATTCCAGAGATTAGTCCGGAAAAGGCATAAGCCATGGTATAGAAAGGCGCACCGCCTGCCGAAAGATCCATCATAACTCCAAAGGCCGTTCCGACATAGCATCCGGTCACCATTCCGTTTCGCAGCGCCGCCGTCATAATGAATACTGTCGCTGCAAACCTTCCGATAGAAACAACATTCAGAACAACAATGCTGCTGAGCGACATCAGCAGTATAGCTATGCTTATAAGTATCGAACTTGAACGCCGCAGCTCAGCTGCTTCTGTCATCAGCTCAGCTTTACTCATGGCCTCGCGGAAAAAGCAGCAGGAACCGACAGCCAGCACCGTTTCAAGAAAAACAGTCGCAAGTGCCGATATATCTGAAAGCTGAGCAAAGCCCGCAAGAAGTCCGGTGAAAAGCGTTACAGCACCTGTTGTTACGGGAGCGAAAAATGATTTTTTATAAATGCACGTGTCAACAAGCGCAAAGCAGGTCGTGTAAACCATGACCGCCGCCGCAATATATCGAACACCATACTCAAGCCCACCTGAGATAAGATATCCTATTGCCGCACCAAGCAGACCGCATGCGCCGTTTAGCCCACCGCCGGCAGCTCCAACAGTTGCTATTCCAAAAGGTGCGCCGTGTCCCATAAGCTTTGCAATGGACAGTATAATACCGGCGGCAAAGCAGGCTATTGCCTCTGCCGTCTGAGTAAATGCTTCGTTCCCGCTTCCCTGCGCCGTTTCTACAATTGCCTGCCTCATAGCAAGTGCTCTGCTTCTGACATCCATGACGCCCTCCATAGTTTACATAAGATAATAATTATTATATTTATGTAATGCCAAAAAGCGCGTCACTCTCTGCTGCAAAATAATGATTTATCTCGCCGAGAAATAAAAGGAAATAAAAATAAATGCACCGAGCGAAAAATTTCTTCACTCGGTGCATTATTTGCTTAATTTTTACGTCTTTCTAATTAGAAAGGAAGATTACCGAAAACCTTGTCCAGCCATGCGAATTCATCGCCTGCATTGGGCTCGTTGTCCAGAACGATCTTCTTAATAAGCTCGTAAATCATTTTCATAACTTTTTCCTCCATATTATATATTTTTAAACGCTTGTGGCTGTTTCCATATAAAACTTAACATATGCAGAGCTTTTTGTCAATAGTTTTTTGCAAAAATAAATTAAATAACTTTTATGTAACAAAAGTTATTTAGGTTTAATAAGTAGTTTCGCTCAGAATACGACACAATTTCAAACAGCATTTGCCTTATAACAGACTGCACTGCCCTGACATACCGCGAATATCGCGCAGCGCTCTCTGTAAATAAAAAAAGCTTCGGTCATAAGACCGAAGCTTTAATTTTTGTATAAGACTCAGATTAGAGGAAGAATCCGGTGATCTGTCCGTAGAGAACGAACAGCATACCCAGAGGAGCAATAACCTTGTAGCAGGCCTGGAAGAATCCCTTTGCAACAAATTTATTGCCGCACTGCTCTGCTTCTTCAACAACGAAGTCCATCTTCCAAAGCCAACCGATTGCAAAGGACATAACCATTGCACCGATAGGCATCAGAACACCTTCTGAAAGCATGTCATAGAAGTCAAGCCAGCAGTCGTTCCAACCCTTGGTTTCCATACCAAGCAGCTCTGCGGGATATGCAATAGCTGCGCCGTTTGCGGTACCGGTGCCGAGTGCATCGAGTGCGTTGGGCAGGCAGAATACGAAAACGATGATTGCGAAGATAACAGCAGTCTTCTTGCGGCTGGGAGCCTTGCCCTTTTCGATGTTAGCATCAACGCGAGCTGCGGTGATAGCCTCGAGCAGGGACATGGAGGAGGAGATTGCTGCGATGAATACGAGGAAGTAGAACAGGAAGCCCATGAGGTTTCCGATGAAGCCGCCCATACGGTCGAATACGACCTGCATGGAAGCGAAGAGGAGGCCGGGGCCTGCGCCGTAGTCAACACCGAATGCTGCGCAGCCGGGGAGTACGATGCAGCCTGCCATGATTGCTACCATGGTATCCATGATAACGATGATAACAGCGTTCTTCTGAAGCTTCTCAGACTTGGACAGGTAAGAACCGTAGGTGATCATTGCGCCCATGCCGAGGGACAGGGAGAAGAACATCTGACCTGCAGCGGTCTTCAGAACGGTAAGGAAGTCTTCCTTAAGAGGATCGACGTTCCAGCCGAACATGAACTTGTAGCCTTCTACGGAGCCGGGCTGGCATGCAACGTATATGATAACGATGATCAGGATAACGAAGAGGCAGGGCATACCGATGTTGCAGAACTTCTCAATGCCGCCGCCAACGCCGCCTGCGACGATAACTGCGTTAATTGCAATGAAGATTGCAGTCCAGAGGACCATGCCGCCTGCATTGCAGATGAAGTTGCCGAAGAATGCGGTGATGTCTGCACCCCAGGTGTTAACACCGAACAGAGCAAGCAGGTAGCCTGCTGCGTAACGCATAACCATGCCGCCAAGAACGACATAGAAGCAGAGGATCAGGAAGGGTACGATAATAGCTATGTAGCCCATCCAAGTGAATTTCTTGCTCATTGCGCGGTATGCAGCGATGGGGCTCTTGCCGGTCTTACGGCCGATTGCAAGCTCGCCAACCATAACAGCGATACCGATGAAGAGAGCAAGAACGAGGTAAATGAGCAGGAATGCGAAGCCGCCGCTTCTGCCCATCTTGTAAGGGAAGCCCCAAATGTTACCAAGGCCAACAGCTGAACCGACAGCAGCCATGATGAAACCGAAGTTGGAGCCAAAACCTTCACGTTTAGTTTCCATACTATTCTCTCCTTTTTAAATTTTACCTTTGGTGGGATGGAAGTCCACCTTCAAAAAACCGGTGCTTGTTAATAATCGATGAACAAGACGCCAAATTTATAAACAAACTTTACACTATATTCACACTTTTCGCAAGCCTTTTTCGGTGTTAAATAAATAACTTTTGACTTTTAGTACATTTATTTGTCTTATGTGCACAAATAATGAGCAAAAACTTTTTGCAACCTGACAGCAAAGACATCCTCGCTCGCTTTTTACAAGCTTCGGAACTCGTTTCAATCGGGCATAGTGCGCTCTCCATTATACATATCATCGCACTCAGAGTCCGTTTTTTATAAATTCCGCACTTTTCTTTTTTGACTCTTGATTTTTATTTAATATATTGTAAAATAGAAAGTTGTAATAAACTACAAAATATCGGCCCGCCGCCGCCGTAAACGCGGTTTTGCTTACATTATATTATAGAAGCAAGACAGGAGATTAAAATGACTTACGAAATGGACATCGCCGGCTTAAAGCGTGACTTGCCTCTGTGTAAGGTTTCTGACGACCTTTACATCGGTGCATTCGTTATATTCGGCGACGTTGAACTGACCGTACACTGCGCAACCGAGCTTTTGAAGCGCGCACCCGAATATGACTATATGCTGGCTCCCGAAGCAAAGTCCATTCCTCTTATTTACGAAATGGCCCGCCAGAGCGGCACCAACAAGTACATCATCGCAAGAAAGAAAGCAAAGGCCTACATGAAGGATGTTTTCAGTGCTTCCGTTCAGTCTATCACAACCGAAGGTGTTCAGACTCTGTTCCTCGACAAGGAAGACGCTGACCTTATCCGCGGTAAGCGTGTCCTCATTATTGATGATGTTATTTCCACCGGTGAAAGCCTCCGTGCAACTGAGAATCTTGTCGAGCAGGCAGGCGGTATCGTTGCAGGCAGAATGGCAGTTCTCGCTGAGGGAGATGCCAACAACCGCG
>JAZLGD010000110.1:0-3681 GCA_045616105.1 Oscillospiraceae bacterium
ACAGGAAACAGAGGAGAGTGCACCGCCTCCGACGAAACGGATGACGTCAGCCGTTTTCAGCTTCTTGTCCTGACACTCGAGCATCCATCTGAGGTGATAGAAAACGCCTTCAAGTACAGCGCGTATAAGCTCGGTTTTACCTGTTTCCAGCTTGATGCCGAAGAACATACCGGTTGAATCGGGATCTTCAAAGGGACAGCGGTTGCCGTGAAGCCAGGGAGTGAAGATAACACCGCCTGCTCCGGGAGGAACATCCTTTACGGTTTGGGTCATGTAATCATAAAGGCTGGTGTATGTAGTTTCAAAGCCTTCCGTGACATTTTTCTTTTCGAGATAAATGTCGATTTCGTCAAGCGCAAGGTGATCCTTGACCCATTCAAGGCATTTGCCCGCAGTTTCCATTTCGGCAAAATAGTTGTACTTGCCGCTCTGAGCGCCTGTGATTGCAGCAATCATCGCGCTGACGTCAACCATCTGCTTGTCGGTAACGGTGATGACCCAGCCGGAAGTGCCGGAATAGATGTGGGTGTCGCCAACATTGACGCAGCCTGCGCCAACGCCTATGAGGCTTGAATCGCCGCCACCGCCGAATACGGGAGTTCCGGCCTTAAGACCGAGCTCGGATGCCGCTTTTTCGGTTAAGCCGCCAACCATGTCAGTTGATTTAATTATATCGGGAAGAAGCTCCATGTCAACATCAAACATAGAACACATTTTTTTGCTCCATCCCTCTTTGCCGGAGCGAGTATCATAGATAAGCGTTGCGAAGGCCGAATCCTCGGTCATGGCGAACTTGCCTGTGCAGCGGCAGATAAGATAGTCCTTAACATCAAGCCACTTGTAAGCACGCTTGAAGTTTTCGGGCTCGTGCGCCTCGACCCACTTGTATTTCCAGACGGGGTCCTTTACGCTGCTGGAAACCGCGCCTGTAATCATAAGGCTGGGAAGAAGCTTGAATATGTTTGCGCCCGCAATCTGAAGACCGTTTGCGATGCCTTTTTTGATTTCTTCCTTTGCTCTCTGGTCCATGTAGCTCATGGGACGGTGTACGGGTACTCCGTCTTTGTCTGCGAGTACAAGACCCTGCATCTGGGAGCAGAAGGAAAGGCCTGCAACCTGCTCGGGCTTTATGTCGGTTTTGGAAAACAGCTCGGCGGTTGAGTCGCACATTCCGCGCCACCAATCGTCGCCGTCCTGCTCGGCGCCGCCGTCGGGCATTATGTACAGGGGATAGCCGCGGCTTGCAGAGGCGATAAGCTTTATTGTATCGTCCACGCCGAAAAGGCAGGTCTTTACGCCGGTCGTGCCGATGTCGTATGCAATGATATAAGTCATTATTTCTCCCCGTTTCTGTGTCGGATATCCGCATGTTCAAATGTGAAAGCGGATTCCATGAATTTCAGAAGCTGCTCGGTTACATAGTCATCTTTAGTCAGTATATCGCTGCCGCCGTACATTTTGAATCGTTCCTTGTAATAGGGACAGCAATAGGAAAACTGAAGCATCATGAGAAGATTGTCGAAGAAAAATGCGAAAAGTCCCGGGTCAATATCCTGACGAATATCGCCTGATTCCTGTGCGGCAGTAATAAACTGCGTATACAGACGCGAGGTAAATCCCTCAATCTCTTCAGCAAACTCGGCGGCATTCTCTGACGATTCGGTTATGCGGTAATACATCCGCGCGTAATCCGGATGCGTCGCAGAGAAGTATTGCAGAGTCTTGATAATTGTGCGCGCATAATTTATGGGCTTGTCGGCCTTGGCGGTCATTTCGTTAAGCGCATTTTCAAGAGCACTAAGGCTGTGCCTTACGCAGGCAAGGAAAAATGCGTCCTTGTCTGCGTAATACTTGTATATAACACCGACACTCATGTCAGCCCGCTTAGCGATGTCGCATAGCTTTGCGCGGTCGCCGTGTTCGGCAAACTCGCTTATGCCGCACTCCAAAAGCTCGTTGAGCTTTTCTTCGCTTAGCTTTTTAAGCATACTTATTTGTCCTTCTGCTTGGAGTATTTCTTGAGATAAACAACTCTCTGCAAAAGTGCGTCAGCGACAGAAAGCGGTTTTGCGCTGCGGGCGTAGAGTGCCGCAGCACAGTTTTTGGCAACAACCATTTTGACGGCTTCCTCGTCGTCGCTTGCGGGGGTCACGACTTCGCCGAACTTGATCTTTCCGGAGTGACCGACAAGCTGTGCATAGTCGTCAACATATGCGGGAAGAGAAGCGTGAGACTTGGCGTACTCAATGACAAATCTGTCCTCGGGAATGTCGCCTACACGGGAGATAAACTCTGCCTTGCTGTTTGCTTCAAGCTCTTCAGCAAGCGCGAAAGCATCTTCGAAGCTTGTGCCGAGGCATATTGCGCCGTGCTTTTCCATGAGGAAGCTGTTCTTGCCGGGATTGCTCGCGATTGTAGCGGATACATTCCTTTTCAGCTTGCCTGTTCCGGGCAGACCGTAGCCTGCGCAGGGAGCAAAGGGCATATCTTTTCCTTCGGCGCAGAGTGCCGAAGCGTAGAGCTGATGAGTGTGAATAACGAAGTTAACATCCTCTCTCAGAATATATGAGTGTGCATGGATGCCCTTTTCGCTGCTGGGCTTAAGCTCACCCTCATAGCTAAGGTCATTTGCGTTAACCTTTACAAGATCCTCGGGCTTTAAGGTGTCGTACGCTCTGCCGCTGGGAGTAATAATAAATTCCATCTCGGAAATGCGTGCGCTGATGTTGCCCCATGTGCGGGCAATAAGCTTGTTTTCAAGAAGTTTGTGGCCTGCTTCAATAACAAGCTCACGGGCTTTCTGTTCGTCGTAGTAACTCATATCAGTCCTCCGTACGGTTCAGCTGATTACTTCTTGCCAAGCTTTCCGCAGTTTGCGAAAACGCGGTCGAAGCGCTTGAGAACATCATCGATATCAGCTTCGGTGTATGCTGCGCTGGTGTAGAGGCGGGAGCCTGCCAGAGTTACAAGACCCTCCGCCATGTATGCTGCACCGATGTGCTGCATCTCTGCCTTGCGCTTGGAGGTTTCGGAAAGAACGCCGGGGATGAGCCAGGGCTTCTTCCAGTCAATTTCAAAGTGCATGGTAGCTGCATTGTCAAGATGGCAGGCGCTGCCCTGATTGAATGCTACGAAGGGAAGGTCATACTTCTTGATGAGCTCCTGCAGACCCTTGGTGAGTCTGTCGCCCATGCGGCCTGCAACTTCGCATGCGTTGCGCTTCTCAATCTCGCAGATTGCGGTGTAGCCTGCAACGCATGAAATGGGAGTAGCAGCCATGGTGCCGCCGCACATTGCCTTTGTGACCTTCTTGCCGCCTGCGTCAAGGCCTGCGCCGAGGTGAGCCATGCAGTCCTCGTGACCGCCGACACCGCCTGCACCGGGATAGCCGCCGGCAATGATCTTGCCGAAGATGGTAAGGTCGGGGTCAATGCCGTAGTAACCCTGAGCGCCGCTCAGACCGATACGGAAGCCGGAAACAACTTCGTCGCAGACGAGAAGTGCGCCGTACTTGTGAGCCAGCTCCTGACAGCCCTTAACGAATTCCTTGGAAACGGGACGGGTGCCGCTTTCGGGGCCGATGGGCTCAATATAAACAGCAGCGGTGCCGCCGATGAGCTCGTTCTTCTTAAGCTTTCTTTCGAGGTCTTCAAGGTCGTTGGGGAAGAACTCGTCGGTGTG
>JAZLGD010000111.1:0-17926 GCA_045616105.1 Oscillospiraceae bacterium
GTATAGCTCTGACCGTAGGGCACGCCCACAACATAGGGGGTGCCGAACATTTCCTTCAGCGCTTTTGCCGCGCCGAGGCCCGTGTTTGAAACAACAAGGTTTACGCTTGCATCACCTGCGTTTCGCATATCATTCAGAGAGCTGCCCATGGCCCAGCTTGAAATTACCTCAAAGCCTGCATCCTCAAGGACTCTCTTAATGGACTTGTCCGTGCCGTTAAGCGAGAAGTCGAGGGGAGTAAGGCCGAGAATGTTCACAGCGGGCTTTAAGCCGGGAAAAGCATCACGGCTGACAAAGCGCCGGGCAATTGCCTCAAGCGCCATGGACGCGCCGCTGATATAGCTCTTCATGCCCGTTGTGGTAAAGCCGAAGGCAGGAATACCCGTGCGCTCTTCAATAAGGCGTGCCGCTGCGGAAAAATCAAAACCCGTCATGGTGGGAATAGGAGTTCCCGCGACAGCTATAAATTCAGGATGAAGCTCGTTTGCGGCAGACACGATGTCGCTTATGAACTTTTCATCGTCGCCCATGATGGCTTCCGTTTCCGAAAGGCCGGAGATATAAATCATGCTGTCCATGTCGTACCAGCGCGGCTCATCATGGGTGGTGTAGGTGGAGTTGCAGCCGGAGGGGTCGTGCATTACCACCATACCGCCCAGCTCGAACAATGCCGAGCATACGCCGAAAACATCGGCTGAATATGTTGAAATTATTCTTGCAGTCTGTTTCATAAGCAGCTTTCACACCCCAATGCCTTCATCTGAATGAGCCTGCGAGTATCCTTCTCCTCGAGGAAGGCCTCCCGCATAAGTCTCATTGTTCTGATTATTGCCTCATAGCCGAACATGCCGCCGCCCTCTACGATGTTTACAAAGTGGGCGGTGTTTGTCATGTGAGCGGCCTTCTGTCCTATCGCAAGGAAATTCGTGGGCCGGGGTTCGCGCATAAAGCGCATCTTCGCGTGGACCGTGGGGTATAGTTCAAGCTGAGGATAGTTATTCCTCAGATGCTCGAAATCTTTTTCCTCCTCGCCCGTGTAGGCATCCACATACAAACGCTCTACATTGAAGCCCTTATCCAGCAGAAGCTTTGCAATGCTGGTGGGTCTGCTGCAGAAGGTGTAATCGATTGCAATGGGTGTTTCGCCGATGAGCTCTTTTGTCTTAGCAATCTCTTCATCACACTCGGCACGCTTAAAGCCGTAATCGTGAGCGGGAACACCCAGTGTGTCTGCGAGAAGATTCAGGCTTTCGTCGATCTCATCGTAATCGAAGCTGAGCGGGAGATAAATGTGCTTCCCGCCGAGACGGGCTGCGAGCATATCTCCGCCCGCCTTTGCTGCGGGAAGATATGAGATATAATACCTGCTTTCCGCCATCTGCTGGTACTCTTCGTAGCTTTCGCAGGAGGTGATTTCATGCACCTTAAAGCCGTTTGCGTCGAGCATATCCAAAAGCTCGCTGTCTTCGTCTGTGGGAAAGTCGTTTCCGATTATTGCGACGGCCTTGTCGTTTATTTCCCGCTGCTTTAAAAGCATATAAAGTCGTGAGCGCATGAGCTGGTCGGGATTGAGACCGCTTTTGCGCATGATGGGGTTCATATAGCAGTCCACAAAATCAATATCGGGGAAGCGCTCGCGGAGGGTCTTGTAAATTAAATTAAGGTCACAGCCTGTGAAGTGGTGCAGGCAGTTTGTGTATAAAAGAACCGCAGGCGGCTTTTTGGGAAGCTTGCTCAGTATATCCGTTACACCGTTGATGGCAAGGTCTTCGAGATCGCCGTTTAGAATGTTGCTTTCCAGCACTTCGATAGTGGAAAAGCGGTCTGTCGCGTTCATCTCCGCGGCGGTCAGTATAACGCCCCTCAGACAGCCCGCTGCGCACACGAATATCTGATGTGCTTCGGGAACGAGCATGCCCGTGTGGACTATGTTCCATGTGCCTCGGGCAGGGGAGGAATACTCAAGTCCCGACACAAAGGGTGACGGGAACGAGGCATCCTGTATCTTAACAAGAGCGCCTTTGGGGTCAAAGCTTTCGTTTACACGTGTCAGCATTCTTCCACCCCGCAGTTAACAAGAAGCTTCTCAGCAAGCGCGCGGTACTCATGTGCCATTTCACTTTCGGGGAAGGCTTCGATGACGGTTTTGCCCAGCTCTTCTGCCTCCTGAACGGTATCGCTTCGGCTCAGAGCGGCGATTACCTCGGAGCTGATATCCTCGGCAAGCTCCTGCACCTTTTCGTCCTCGTTTTTTACATTGCGGCGGTTGAGTATGATTCCGCCGAGCTGAGCGTAGCCGCGGTCCTTGAAGCCGTCAACGGCAACGGCGATGTTTGCCGCAGCGTGGATGGCCATGTTCTCACCAGAGCTTATGACGAATACCTTGTCGGCATAGCCGCCGCGCATGGGCATGGAGAAGCCGCCGCAGACAACGTCGCCGAGAACATCGTAGATAACGATGTCGGGCTTATAGACCTCGTATGCGCCTTTCTGCTCAAGCTTTTCAAGGGCCGCAATTATGCCGCGTCCCGCACAGCCGACACCGGGAGTGGGGCCACCTGCTTCTACGCAGATTACGCCGCCGTAGCCTTCGGCGACCATGTCCTTAAGCTCAAAATCGTCCTTCTTCTCACGAACGAGGTCGAGGACGGTAGTAATCTTATCTCTGCCGTGGAGGCTGACGGTTGAGTCTGCCTTAGGGTCACAGCCTATCTGCATGACCTTGTAGCCCATATCGCTGAGCGCGGCGGATACATTTGAAACGGTGGTGGATTTTCCGATGCCGCCTTTTCCGTAAACTGCGAGCTTGATCATTTTGTTTCTTCCTTTCCGAAATCACCGCGGCCTATAATGACCTCGTAGCCGATTTCATCCATCTGTCTGCGGAGAGCGGCAATGCCCATTGCCGCCGACATATCCGTTCCGGATTTGTTGTCATATAGCATGTATTTTTTTCTGACCGACATAGGAGAGAGGTTTGGCATGACCACGTTGCAGCCGGCCAGAACACCAAGCTTTCTTCCCTCGGCCTCTGCTGTGCCGAGTGCGGTTGTTGAGGGCAGAAGCACCTGCGGACTCATCAGCCTGCAAAGCGCCAGAACGAACAGGGTGTCCTCAACACTGCCGCGAGCTTCGTTTTTAAAGTGCGTTTCGCTGTGGGGAATAAAGGGCCCCACACCTATCATCTCGGGCCTAAACTCCTGCATGAAAACCATGTCCTCGGCAAGACAGCGCGGAGTCTGGAAGGGTGTTCCCACCATGATGCCGCATCCCGTCTGGTAGCCGATATCCTTTAAATCGCGCAGACAGCGCATGCGGTTTTCAAAATGCTGATAAGACGGATGGAGCTTTTCGTAATGGGTCTTGTCCGCGGTTTCATGGCGAAGGAGATATCTCTCCGCGCCTGCTTCAAAGAGCCTTTCGTAAGATTCCCGACTTCTCTCGCCCAGCGACAGTGTTACTGCGCAGTCGGGATAGCGCTCCTTTATGCTGCCAACGATGTCACACATGCGTTCGTCGTTGAAGTAAGCATCCTCGCCGCCTTGCAGAACAAAGGTGCGAAATCCGTTTTCGTAGCCGTCTTTGCAGGCAAGGAGAATGTCCTCCTTTTCGAGTCTGTATCTTGAGACATTCTTGTTTGAGCATCTTATGCCGCAGTAGTAGCAGTCGTTTTTGCAGATGTTCGTAAATTCTATTATGCCGCGAAAATAAATCTTCTTTCCGAAAATGCCGGCCGCCGTTTCGCGGGCAAGCATCATGGCATAATCCAGTTCGTCCTTCGTGTATGAAGCAAAAAGCTGTTCCCACTGGCTCAGCTCAAGCCTGCGGGCGCTTTTAAGTTTGTCAATCAGCTCTCTGTTTGTCATTTCGTACCTGCCTTTCGGTGATAAAAAAACAAGCTGCATCCGAAGAAAGATGCAGCTTGGGTAAAGAACTAATCACTTTATCTTTTGCTGTATCTTTCACCTTAATGCAATATTTCAGTGTCAGATTAGCTGTTTATAATGTATCATCTGCTTTTGCCTCAGTCAACTTAAGTTTTTCATTTAACAGAAAGCAGGCAGCGTGGCTTGCATGTTGACATGTGACCAACTGGACGCTATAATATGTGTGTCCAAGCGGTCACATACGTTTAGGAGGCAGATATGGAGAATACGACAAAGAGCAGAATTCTTGAAGAAGCGCTGGTGATGTTTGCGGAGAACGGATACAAAGGTTCAAATCTCCGCGACCTTGCACAGAGACTCGGACTAAGCAAGTCTGCGTTATACAGGCATTTTGAGAGTAAGGAGGATATCTGGAATTCGCTCATTGACACAATGAGTGAATACTATGATGATCACTTCGGTTCGGAAGAAAAGCTCCCTGCCGTGCCCGATTCCTGCGAGGAGCTGGCAGCTCTTACAATGCGTATGGTAGATTTCACCGTCAATGACCGAAACATTATTTTGCTCAGAAAGCTGATTGCGTCAGAGCAGTTTCGCGATGAAAAAGTTACGCCTCTCGCAACAAAACATTTTCTAACGGGAACGGAGCATATGTTTGCGTATCTGTTTAAAGAAATGATGGGAAAGAAGCTGCTGAAAGAGAATGACCCCGACATTCTGGCGCTTGAGTTTACGGCGCCCATAACCGCGCTTATTCATCTTTGCGACAGAGAGCCCGACAGGAAGTCGGAGGCGACAGAGCGTATACGAAGTTTTGTAATTCATTTCATTTCAACCTACAGTACAGAAGGAGTTTAAATACTATGGAAAACATTATTGATTTTATTAATGCAGCTCTGCCGTGGATTGCAATCGGCCTGCTTCTGGCGGTGTTTTTTGCAAGAAGCTCACGGAAGAAAAAGAACGACGAAAAATATGAGGACTACGGCTCTGAGGGTATGTGTATCGGCATGAGCTTAGGTGTTGCTCTGGGAAGCTCCTTTGCATCTAATGTCGGAATGGGTATGACCTTGGGCATGCTTATAGGTCTGGTTATAGGATCTTGCATAAAAAAAGATGACGATGATAGCAGAAATGATGCAAATCGGGAGTAAGATAAGACAATAGAACAAGATATAGACAGGATATAAATCGTTATGACCATTAAAGAAAGACTGTTTGAGTATCAGGATGCGGATAATGCTGCATTTCAGGCGAAGCTTACCCCGGGAATTCCGAGGGAAAAGTTTCTCGGCGTTCGTGTGCCCAAGCTTCGAGAAATAGAAAAAGAATTCAGAAAAACGGAAGAGAGCAGGGCTTTTCTGAACAGCCTGCCTCATGAATACTACGATGAGAACATACTTCACAGCGTATTTATTTCAAACACAAAGGATTATGACGCGGTGATGAACGCGCTGGCTGAGTTTCTTCCGTATGTGGATAACTGGGCGGTATGCGATACCCTGCGGCCCCTCGTGTTTAAAAAGAACAAGCCGGGGCTCATGGACAAAATCAAAGAGTGGATTGTATCGGAAAAGACCTATACATGCAGATTCGGTATAGATATGCTCATGACATATTTTCTGGATAAGGATTTTCAGCCGGAGTATCTTAAGCTTCCCGCGGCCGTGCACTCTGAGGAATACTATGTGAATATGATGATAGCCTGGTACTATGCCACTGCGCTTGCAAAGCAGTGGGATTCAACCATTCCTTACATTGAGGATAAAAAGCTGGATTTGTGGGTACACAATAAGACAATTCAGAAAGCGCGTGAGAGCAACAGAATAAGCGCCGAGAAGAAAGAATATCTGAAAAAATTGAAGCGCTGAATCGGATAATAAAGCAAGGAGAAAAACATGAAAAAGCTACTTTCAGTTCTGTTGGCGGCAGTGCTGTGCCTGTCGCTTGCGGCATGCAGCAAGCTTGCTGAGTCTGAGGGAAATAAGCAGGAGGATTCGAAAGAAATCCATATAAGAATTAAAAATACTGTTGAAGAACAGGTGGCAGGACTCGGTGCAACATGGTATATCGGCGACAAGGCGATAGGCAGTACCGGCATGGAGGCTGCCGACGGAGAAGAAATCGGAGACAGCGTGATCGACTTTGTGCTGACCCGTGACGATATACCTGATGGCTCGGATCTGAAGCAGTTCGGAGTCAGGTTCAGGGTAACGGAAAAGAGTGGCGAATCTTTTGATGTATGCGATCTGAGATTGCCAGTAAAGTTCGGGGAGAGCTATGCGTTCATACTGAAATATGAGGACGGCAGCTACTCTGTTTGGTTGGATGAGGATACCGATCCTGCTACGACCCCCGCAGTAAGCACACCGGCCATATCCGAGGATGAACAGAAAACGGACGTAGCAAGCATTGAGCTTGTCGGCCCGTGGCATCTTGATGACGAAAAGAACGACCTTTCCGCCTTTGCCGATATATTCCCCGCTTATGCGGAGTTCGGCGCAAGCATGGAGATTAAAAGCAACGGACAGATGAGCTGGTATATCGGAGCGGCAGGCGGTGTCGGTACCTACACGCAGGAAGGGGAAACACTCCACGCAGAACTGCTTTCCGATGTGGAGCAGAAGGATATGCCAATGGATTTTAATATCGTTGTAAAAGATGAGACCGCAATGTTGGAAATGGAATATCAGGATATGACGGTATATTGGGTGTACGGAGATTCTGAGGACGCACCTGCATGGGGCGAATCCCAATAACGAAAATTAAAGCGAAAAAGCTGAAATTATATATAATCGGTTAAATTTTTGACACCAAGCATTGACAGAGGACAAACGGTGTTGTATGATAACTGTATGACTACAAATCATACAGTTGTGCAAAAACTGACAGTGTATTGAAAACTATTAAAAAGATCATCGCAAAAAGGAGAATCCTGTATGAAGAAAATTGCGCTTATCTTAACTGTTTTGCTGCTTATCTCAGCGTGTACAGGCTGCGGAAGCAACAGCGGCGAGGAAGTTATGGTTGATTCTGTCGCAGACATCTGCGGAATGGGCAGTGTCGGACTTGCGGACAGATTTGCCGGAGTTGTGAGTCCTCAGGGTGAGACTAAAATTAAAAAATCCGGTGAAAGCTCTGTAAGCGAGATTCTTGTTTCCGTCGGCGATACCGTCGAAGAGGGACAGGTCCTGTTTACTTACGACACAGAGCAGATTTCGTTGGACATTCAGAGCGCACAGCTCGAGCTTCAGAAGTATAACAACGAAATTAAGGGTGCAAATGAAGAGATTGCTCAGCTCGAAGCAGAAAAGAAGAATGCACCCGAGGACCAGCAGCTTGACTACACCAACGAGATACAGATAAGAAATGCCAATATTCGCGAGGCTAAAAGCGGCATCGCCTCTGTCAGCAGCAATATTCAGAATCTGCAGAAGCAGCTTAACAATGCCTCGGTCAAGGCCACCGCAGCAGGCCGTGTTCAGAGCATAAACGAAAACGGCGGTTACGACGATATGGGAAACGAGATCCCATTCATGACCATTGTTCAGACCGACGGTTACCGTGTAAAGGGTTATATCAACGAAGCGAATGCAAATGCACTGAGTGAGGGCATTCCCGTCATCGTGCGCTCCCGCGTCAGCGATGATACATGGAGCGGGACAATCAGCATGGTTGACTGGGATAACCCCGAGCAGAACCAGAACTACTACGGCGATGATGACACCGAAATGTCCAGCAAGTATCCCTTCTATGTTGAGCTTGAGGGCGGCAAGGGCCTTATGCTGGGTCAGCATGTTTACATAGAGCCCGACTTCGGTCAGAATGACATCGACCCCAATCAGATCAACCTGCCGTCATGCTATATCGTAGATGCCGACAGCGATCCCTATGTCTGGGCGCAGAACGGACGCGGCAAGCTGGAAAAGCGTGATGTAAGCCTTGGCGACTATAACGAAGAGCTGGACACCTATGTTGTGACCGATGGTCTTTCGGCGGATGATTTCATTGCATTCCCCGATGACAGCCTCAGCGCGGGTATGGTCTGCATAAGCCCGGAAGAAATACCCACCGAGGACATCAACAACGATGAGATGGGGGCGAAAACTCCGGAGGCGGCGGGATGATTCTTGAAATGCACAATATCTGCAAGGATTACCCCATGGGAAAATCCGTTGCCCATATTCTTAAGGATGTGGAGCTTTCCGTATCCGAGGGTGATTATCTCGCGATAATGGGCCCCTCAGGAAGCGGAAAGACAACGCTTATGAATCTCATAGGCTGTCTTGACGTTCCGACCTCGGGTACATACCTTCTTGACGGAAGAAGTATACCCGAGTGCACAGCAAACGAGCTTGCGGATGTCAGAAACAAGGAAATAGGATTTGTCTTTCAGTCGTTCCACCTTTTGCCCAAGCTGACTGCGCTGGACAATGTGGCGCTGCCCCTGCTTTACGGCGGAGTGCCTAAGGAAGAGCGCCGCGAAATGGCAAGACAGGCGCTTGAGACCGTGGGTCTTGCCGAAAGAACGGACTTTTATCCCGACCAGCTTTCAGGCGGACAGTGCCAGCGCGTTGCCATTGCACGCGCCATTGTGGGCAAGCCCAGACTTCTCCTTGCCGACGAGCCCACAGGTGCACTCGACTCAGCTTCGGGTGCGCAGATCATGGAGCTTTTCAAACAGCTGCACGACAACGGTTCAACAATAATTATGATAACTCACGACCAGAACGTTGCAAACCATGCACAGAGCATCCGCTACATCTGTGACGGCAAACTGAGCGGAGGTGACGGCATTGAATAAAAAGCTCAAAAAAGCGCTCATTGCCGCACTTGCCGTTGTCGCACTGTGTGCGGCGATATGGGGCTGCATGGTGCTTATCCGTAATGCCCGCAGGGGTGAGGTAAATGTATACGCCGCAAGTGATTTTATGTCCGACGGCTCAAATGCAACAGCCGGTACCTCGGGCACTGTAACATCCGATAAATTACAGAAGGTTTTCCTTTCCGATACTCAGACGGTAAATCAGATATATGTTGAGGAAGGCCAGACTGTTCATGAGGGCGATAAGCTCATATCCTGCGATACAAGTCTGAACAACAGCGATCTTCAGCAGGCGCAGATAGATATGGAACGGCAGCAGATTGAGCTGAAAAGCCTTAAATCCCAGCTTGAAAAGCTAATGAACGCAAAGACTACCGACCAGCTTGAGAAGGAAAAAGCAGCGCTGGAGGATAAGCTCCAGAAGGCGCAGTATGAAGCGGGAATCACCGATGAATCCGCAAAGCCGATCCTGCCCGAGGGCGACGGCAGCGCAAAAAGGCCGAAATGCGTTGTATGGGACGAGGAAAACGACAGACTGACGCAGGCGAGAATGGCCGAGCTTTTAGGTAAGAGCGACAGTGCATATGTTCTTCTTGTTTCTGATGACGGCGAAGGATACAGCAAGCTTCAGGGCCTGCATCTCTATCGCGCCAAAGGCACAATTGAGATAGTGGTTTCCTTTGTAAGTGATCTTCAGATACCCGAGATAGAAAAGAATGATTCCGTCAAATCCCTTGAAGCGCAGATAGCAAAGCTCGATGAGCAGATTGCGGAAGCCCACACCAAGGCAGAGCTTCTCATGCTCCAGAGCGCAAAGCGCAAGGAAATTGCAAGCGCGGAGATCGACATCAAGATTGCGGGCATTCAGCTCCGTAAGCTTCAGAGCGAAATTCAGGACGGCGCGATTTACAGCACAATTGACGGCGTAGTAAAGGTCGTGCGCGACGAAGCCGAAGCACGCAATGAGGGCAGTGCGGTAATAGAGGTTTCCGGTGGCGGCGGATATTATATTGAGGGCGCAGTCAGCGAGCTTGCCCTTGATACGGTCGCAGTCGGGCAGCCTGTTCAGGTCAGCTCATGGATGAACGGAACTTACTGCGAGGGAAAGGTTGCCGAGATATCTAGCTACCCCACCACGAGCAGCAACTCATGGAGCGACGGCAACCCCAATGTCTCCTACTATCCGATGAAGGTTTTTGTTGAAGAGGATGAAAATCTTCAGGACGGAGATATGGTTGATATGACCTACAGCAGCAACGGCAGCAAGGACTCCTGGTATCTGGAAAATATGTTTGTGCGCAGCGAAAACGGCGTATGCTTTGTATATGTCAGAAACGAAAAAGGCAAGCTCGAAAAACGCATAATTCAGGTTGGCTGCAGCATGAACGGCTACACTGAAATTCTCGGCGGTCTGACTATGGATGACTTCATTGCATTCCCCTACGGAAAAGATGTAACAGACGGGGCAAAAACAAGAGAAGCCACCATGGAAGAGCTGTACAACTGGTAAGGAGGGTAAAAGATGCTTGAGAATATTTCTTTATCCCTTCAGGGTATATGGGGCCATAAGCTCCGCTCCTTCCTGACCATGCTCGGCATTATTATCGGCATTGCCTCAATAATCACCATTGTTTCAACCATTAAGGGAACAAACGAGCAGATTAAACAGAATCTTATCGGCGCAGGCAACAATGTTGTGACCGTCAGCCTTACGCAGGACGGACACGAGTTTGATCTGAGCTATCAGGCTCTGCCTCAGGGCGTGAGCCAGATTTCCGAGGATACCCGCTTAGAGCTTGATGAGCTCGACGGTGTTCAGGAAAGCTCCCTTTATCTCAGCCGAAACTGGGCGGACAATGTATACTATGAAAACACCGCCTTTAACGGAAATATCTGTGGCGTTGACAGCCATTATATCTCCGTCTACGGTTACAGGATAAGCGGCGGACGCGGCTTCACGGATGCGGATTTTACAGCCCACCACAAGGTTGCGATTGTTGACAGCAAGAGCACACAGAGCCTCTTTGCGGGCAAAAATCCCGTAGGCAGAACGATTGAAATTCAGGGCGAGCCGTTCACGGTTATCGGAATGATTTCCAAGGACGAAGCAAATGCCCCTGTCATAAACAGCATAGACGATTACTGGATGTATGCCGACTCGAGCTCCGGCACGGTGCTTATACCCTATACCTGCTGGCCGGTTGTATACCGCTATGACGAACCCATGACGGTTGCTGTTAAGGCAAAGAACACCGACGACATGACGAAAGCGGGCAACAATGTTGCCAACTGCCTGAATGAAAAGCAGGTCAGCGGCAGCGAGTATTCTTACGCGGTAAACGGATTGCTCGAGCAGGCATCTGATCTGCAGAGCCTGTCTGAGAGCACCAACAGCCAGCTTATCTGGATCGCGGGCATATCGCTCCTTGTCGGCGGCATCGGCGTTATGAATATAATGCTTGTTTCCGTCACCGAGCGCACACGCGAGATTGGTCTGAAGCTTGCCATAGGCGCAAGACAAAAGCGAATTATGTGGCAGTTCCTGACCGAGGCCGCAGTTCTTACAAGCCTTGGCGGACTACTCGGTGTCGTATGCGGAATAGGCCTTGCCTATATGCTGGCGCACGTAATGGGAACGCCAGTTGCCATAAGCGCGGCGGCATGTATAATAGCCGTTGCATTCTCGATGGTAATCGGCATCGTGTTCGGCCTTATGCCTGCTGTTAAGGCATCCAAGCTTAACCCGATTGACGCCCTGCGCCACGAATAAACAAAAGCATATAAAAACTGCCGCTCATTCTGAAGTGAGCGGCAGTTTATTTTTTTGCTTTTTATCTGATGAAGTTTGTAGCGGTTCTTGTTTCCTTTTCGGGCAGACCGTACTTCTCTTTTCCAAGTGCTATGCTCTTCATAATGAAGCTCATGTTGCGGGCAAGGGTGCGCATCATCTGCATGCCTTCTGCATCCTGAGCGGCTTCTTTTTCCGCACTTCCGTGAACGCCATTCCAGTACTGACCGGCGGCAATGGGCATTCCGCTGATGGTGAAGTATTTGTTAAGCTCGTCAAAGGCTGCCGTAAGGCCGCCGCGGCGGGCGGAGCAGACTGCGGCGCCGACCTTCATCGTGGGGTCAAAATCAATGCTGAAGAACAGTCTGTCAAGCAGAGCGACGAGAGTGGCGTTGGCAGATGCAAAGTAAACAGGGCTTCCTACAACAAGGCCGTCGGCCTCCTTGAATTTTGCAGCTATATCATTGACAATATCGTCAATGCAGCATTTGCCGTTTGCCTTGCAATAGCCGCAGGCAAGGCAACCTCTTATATCCAGCTTGCCGACCTGAATGAGCTCGGTCTCGATGCCTTCGGCTTCAAAGGTCTTCTTCATTTCGTTTAATGCCGTATAGGTGTTTCCCTGCTCGCGGGGGCTTCCGTTTAAAAGCAGAACTTTCATGTCATTAATTCCTTCCTTTAACCTGTATGCAGTATCCTATGCGCAGATATAGTCTGAGCAGCGGATGTGCTTGCGAAAGCTGAATAACAGCGGTCTTTCTTAAAGTATGAATATCTGAATTTTATCATTCACAAAATGCAATGTCAATTACCGTTGCGTGTTGACTCATAAAGGCAGTTAGAGTATAGTCAAAGATGAGCCTGAACATTGTTATAAGAACGGATATGCCGGGAGATGTAATGCTATGATTCTGGAAACTGAAAGATTGATTCTGCGCCCGTGGGAAGAGTCTGATGCAGAAAGCCTTTATGAATACGCAAAGGACGAGCGTGTAGGCCCGATTGCAGGCTGGCCGGTGCATACTGATGTGGAAAACAGCCGAGAAATTATAAGAGCTGTTCTGTCCGCATCCGAGACCTATGCTGTGTGTCTGAAAGAAGATAACAGGGCAATAGGAAGCGTCGGTTTGCTGATTGGAAAGGCCAGTAATCTCGATATCCCGGATACAGAGGGCGAGATAGGCTACTGGATCGGCGTTCCGTTCTGGGGACAGGGGCTGATTCCCGAAGCTGTGCGCGAGCTCATCCGCCATGCTTTCTGTGACTTAAAACTCAAAAGACTGTGGTGCGGCTATTTCGAGGGCAATGAAAAATCGAAGAGAGTGCAGGAAAAATGCGGCTTCGTCTATCACCACACGGATAAAGATATCCACTGGGAACTGATGAATGATGTTCGTACCGAGCATATTACCTGCCTTGAAAAACCAATGTAAAATAATAAGAACGCTCAACAAGCAACAATGTGCTTTGTTGAGCGTTCTTTAATTATAAGCATTTATGCCAGAGAGAATTCTTTGAGGTCGTCCAAGCGAAGCAGAATCGGCTCGTTGCCCGAGGCAGCTCCCGCATCAATGTTTATCCATGTTTCCGTTCTGACTGTCTTGCCGCCATGCTCCGCACCGTAGAACGATGTGGGAGTGTGGCCGAAAACGGTGATTACATTGTCAAAATACTTTTGCGTTATGTCGGGACGCGCCCAAAGAAGCTCGTCGGGGCTGTAATCGGATAGCTTTCGGTCGGGGCGGAAATTCTCCAGACCCGAATGAACAAGCAGGAAATCATTATCGCCTGCGCTGACGGTTTCATAGAGCGGAGCATCCTGAAGATAATCCAAAATGTCCTCAACGCTTTCGCGTGAGCTGTCGGCAAGCTTTTTCAGAGATTTCAGTGTCGTGTCTCCGCCGTTTCTCATGTAGTTCATCAGCAAATCCATGTTTTCGGAGGTGAGCTGTTCAATCCCTTTGTCCGTGATCTCATCAAAGACAAAGCTGCAGGAAAGCAGCATAGCCTCGTGGTTGCCCAATAACAGCTCCACATTCGGCTGAACTAAAAGCCATTGCAGCATTTCAACGCCGCCGTCGCCGTTGCGGTCGATTACATCGCCGAGAATGAAGAGAAAATCGTCCTCCGAGAAATCGGCTTTCTTCAATAGCTGAAGGAAGCGGTCCAAAGGATAGCCGTGAAGATCGGATATAACATAAATCATGGATTTGACCTCCTGCGAATTACGCGGTTAAGCTGTTCAAAATCATACCGATAACAATAATTCCTATACCGACAAAGCCCATAGTGTCAGGCAGGCTGTCTTTAAGAATCAGAACACCCATGAGCACGGTGAATATTACCTCGCCTGATTGAGTCGCTTCGATTACCGCCAGCTTTTTAGGGTCGCTTTTTACCAAGTCGGTTGCCGCAAAGAACAGAATCGTTGCGATTACTCCCGCCAGCAGAGCAATCAGAAAGGACTGAACACACTGCGATTGAGTAGGCAGTCCTGCCCGACTGTATGATATAAGGGCGCATATAATCCAGAATGGCATGGAGCAAAGTGTCATTCCGAAAACACGCTGGGTCGTGGACAGCTCATCTTCGTCCGTCGTATGCATCATCATGCGGTTGCCCAGAGGATAGGAAAAAGCCGCAATGCCCATCGTAATAATGAGCATGGGCCAGTCTGCCTTAACGCCCATTCGGATTTTGGAGTATTGCATGAGCATTATGCCGACAACTATTATACATGAACATAATAAATTCCTGAGCGGGATTTTTTTGCCGAATAAGGGCGTCAGAAGTACGCCTGCAACAATTGTGAACTGCCATATGGCGGCGGTAAACCAGCTTTCGCCGTAAATCGAGGCGGCGGAGAGGGGAGCATAAAACAGACCGAAGCCGACAGTGCTCCAGACGAACCATTTAACTGGGTTGCGCCTGATGCTGGCGAAGACGGCTTTAAAGCCATTACCTTTTATCAGCAATAAAGCCATCAGGGGTAATGTGAACAGATATCTTAAGGTGGCGGACCAGAGATAATAGCCGCCGCCAAGGTTCATGCTTCTTATCAGGATGAAATTAAAAGCAAAAAAGAATGCTCCCGTTATTCCGAGCAAAACTGCTTTCGGAAATGTTTTCATAAATGCCTTACCTCATAGTAAAAGTGATTGCCCTTAATCGAACCGCGCCGAGATTTTTACTCGACGATAAACACCTCGTCAATAGGGGCGGTGAGGATGAATTTGATTTTTTCCTCTCTGTCTCCGCCGTGACCCAGCTCGCGGGCCGTATAATATATGCTTTCTTCACTGCCGTCGAGATAAAATCTGAAAGCGACCTTGTTGTTGGGGAGATAGCTCAGCCTTCCGTTTTTCATCGTGCATCCTGAAACGGACTGAATACCGTCGTTGAAGCAAGCCATCTTCTCGGTAACGCAGCGAAGTCTTTCGTCTCCCTGCTCAACACCGAGCTTTTTCATCGCCTCGTCGGCAACTCTTACTCCCAGAGCAAGCCCGGGGCATTTGTGTCCGTGCAGGACGGAAGCCTTTTCATACAAATCAAAAATCATTTTTCGTTCCTTTCCTGCGTGCTCCAATATATCCACGCAACTTTTGTGTTTACACTGTCTTCAAAAAGCCCATCGGAGTTGCAAAGCTTTTCCGCCGCGCCGATAACGGCGCTCTTTTCTACGGCATAATCAAGGTCTTTAAGATATCTGCTTTGCATATATTCCGCGGTTTCTTCGATTGTCCTGATGTCGCACCAGTTATATTCCACATATTTTACCTGAGGAGAATATCCTGCATCGGAAACGATTTTAATCATTTCCTCGCAGTCAGCGGCAAATCTCTCGCCTGAATGTTTCGGCTCAATTCCGAGTTTGGCGAGAAGCCTGTCCCTGCTCGGCTGATTCCAAGAGGAAAAACGCGCGATGAAGCACCAGCCGCGGGTCAGGGCGCTCATCTTCCGCACTGTCACAACATCGTGTATTGCAGGGGACATGGTAGATATGGCAAAGTCGAAGCCGCCGCGGAATTCAGACTCTTCGCCCGTTATCGTGTCAAAGTCGCAGACGCAGGTGCGCCACGGAGAGGCGAACTTCTCCATGTTCTTCTCGGCAAGCTTTATCATCTCAGGGGAGATATCGGTCAGCGTTACATCGCAGCCGAGCGCGGCGAGATACGAGCCGTATTTTCCTACGCCGCATCCGATGTCAAGAGCTCTGCAGCCGGGGAAAATCATACCGCTGCGCTGCCAGAAGTCGAGAAGTCCTGCGTTATAATCATTCAGCCCTAAATAATATGTGCGCTGATAATCGGCGGCGACCTCGTTCCAGTTTTCCACAGATTTCATTTCCATAGACGATTAATTGTTCTCTCCAATGTAGGTAAATCTTTTAAATGTTTTGCCGTCACGCTCAACGGTTTCGTTCCACATGGATGCAGGCCTTACCCAAAGACCGCCTTCACCGTAAAGTGCGCGGTAGATAACCATTTCTTCTTCGGTTTCGCTGTGCCTTGCGATGCCCAGCACCTCGTATTCGTTTCCTTTAAAATGGCGGTAGCGCCCGAGCTTTATATCTTCCATTTCCATGCCGACCTTCTTAAATTCTCAGAGTGTTCAGGTGTAGCTATTATACAGTGCGGATGCCCTGCTGTAAATAAAGCATATGTAATTTTGAAAAAATACTTGAAATATTTTAATTAAAAAATTATAATTAAAATGTTAAAAGCAGTTTCGCTTTGCTTACAAGAAATCAGGGAAACGGCAAAGAAAGATAGAAAGGTAATTCAAGTATGTTTGATAAGCTCTTAAACCGCGTTGTTTTGCAGATTCTCATCAGCAGAGGCAACAAAAACCTCAAGCAGTTAGAGGAGAATGTAAAAAAGGGCAAAAGCCTTAACGAAGAAACTCTGTTCAAGATCCTGAAGGAAAGTCAGGATACCGTTTACGGAAAGCAGCATGACTTCGCCAACATTAAAACCATAGAGGAATACAAAAAGAAAGTTCCCCTCAGCGCTTTTGATGATTACGCAGATTATATCGACAGAATGAAGGACGACGGTGAGACAGGTCTGCTCACCAACACACCCATTGTGTTTTACGCAATGAGCTCCGGCTCCTGCGGCAAGCCCAAGGATTTCCCTGTTACTCAGGAGGAAATCGACTGCTACGCCACCTATGCAGCAACCCGTCTGTTTGCCTGCACTGAGGCATATCACAAGAAGGTATATGGCAAGGGCTTCCCCAGAGGCAGAGGCCTTAACACCATGGTGGTCAAGAGCACCCTCACCAAGCAGGGAATACGCAAGGGATGGATTTCATGTGCTGCAGTCGAATCACAGAAGCAGTTCCTGAAATACTTCCTCACATCTCCCGATGAAGTTCTTTTCCCCACCGAAGAATGCGATATGAAGTATCTGCAGATCCGCTATGCGCTCATGGACCGCGACATGGTATTCATGGTCGGCAACTTCATGGTTTATCTGGTTGAACTTATTAACTACGCCAAGAATAACTGGGAGCTGCTGTGCAGAGATATCGAAAAGGGCTGCATTGACCCCAGCATCCAGCTTGGCCCCGAAACCCGCAAGTCGCTGGAAGCAAAGCTCCGTCCGGATCCCAAGCGTGCCGCTGAGCTGCGCGCAATAGGAGAGCAGGGCTTTGTAAATCCGCTTATACCCAAAATCTGGCCCAGAATGAGCTGGATAGGTGCTGTCGGCAGCAATAACTTCTCACCCTATACCACGAAGATGCGTGCTCTTGCAGGCGAGAATATATTTATCGACTTCATGCAGTACGGCGCATCAGAATCTCTGCTGGGCTGCACAAGACAGTCCGAGGAGCAGGCCTTTGTACTTATTCCCGACTCCTGCTATTACGAGTTTATCCCGATTGATGCCCCCGAGGGAACAACCGAAACTCTCGATGTTTCTCAGCTGGAGGTCGGCAAGGAATACGAGGTTATCATCACCAACAAGGCAGGCCTTTACCGCTACAGCGTGGGCGATGTTCTTCGCGTTATGGGATATTACCACGAGATGCCCATGGTTCAGTGTGCTTACCGCAAGAGCGAGATGATCCGTCTTACCTGCGAAAAAACAACTGAGGACATGGTAAACTGGATGATAGAGAGCTTCTGCGAGGACACGGGAGTCAGCCTTTCAAACTTCTCCATTTATGGCGACACCAATGCAACCCCGCCCCGTTACGTTCTCCTTCTGGAGCCGGAGCAGCCCATCCCCGCAGAGAATATACCCGAGTATGAGCGTATTCTGGAAGAGAAGCTGGAGTATGTCAATATGATTTACGCCGACTATATTGAAAGCAATACCCTTGCTCCCCTTAAGCTGTATATCTCTAAGCCCGGCAGCCATGCCGAGTATACCCGCTTCAAGCTTCAGGGCGGCGGACTTGAGCATCAGACAAAGCCCG
>JAZLGD010000112.1:0-5792 GCA_045616105.1 Oscillospiraceae bacterium
AGTCAAAGGAAAAATCTGCCGAAGCTTCATTCTCCAGTGCTTCGTTCGACTTGCATGTGTTAGGCACGCCGCCAGCGTTCATCCTGAGCCAGGATCAAACTCTCTATAAATGGTATCTAAACTGCCGAAGCAGATTAAATCGATTTATGATTGCTTTCTAGCTCTCAAAGAAATTTTTATAGTCTTTTCAGACTTTAAAGAACCCTTTTCTGGTGCTTATTTTAGCATAAGCTTTGTTCTTACATTGTTTAATTTTCAAGGTACACTCTTCGCCGCCGCCTGAAAGGTGACAGCTTGACTACTTTACCACAGTTAAAAGCTTTTGTCAACACCTTTTTTCAAAGTTTTTTAAAAACTTTTTTCGGTATTCGATTTCGGCTTTCTCTGTCTCAAAGCGCTTCGTTAGAATAGCACTCATTTCGCCCTTTGTCAACACTTTTTTCACAAATAAATGCAGGTTTTTCAAGGATTTTTTTGCCACACTAAATATTGTGGTACAGCGCCGGTAATAATAACAATATGTCTGATTTAACCAAACTTTTTAAAACGAAAAAACCGAATATTGAAGAGCATCCTCCGAAAACGCCCAGATATCCCGAGCCAATATCCGCCGAAACTCTGAAAAACATCTTCGACGGCTGCTCCGACTTCCAGCTGCGGGAAATTTCTCCCGCTCTCATCGGCGACCCCATTGCCGTATGCTGGCTTGACGGTGTTGTGGATGGCGGCGCGGTGAGCACGGAGATAATCCGCCCCCTTACCGAGCTTCTGCGTGCAGGAGCTGAGCCCACGCTCGAGCGGCTCATGCAGGGCGCGGTTTACTCGGCTCAGGCGAAGGAAGTCACTGACACCGGCAGCCTCGTTACCGACATCACTCAGGCATGCTGCGCGATCATCATCGGCGCAGGCGCCGTTACATTTGAAATACGCACCAAGAACCAGCGCAGCATATCCGAGCCGACCATAGAGAAATCACTCAAGGGCGGCAAGGATAGCTTCGTCGAAACCCTGCGCACAAACACCGCCCTTGTCCGCAAGCGCATATGCAATCCCGCTCTGAAGATAAAGGGCACTACCGTGGGGCGCAAAAGCGAAACCCGATACGCGATCATGTACATTGACGGCGTTGCAGACCCCGCCGTTATCGCGGAACTCGAGAAACGGCTTGATCGCATAGACATTGACGGCCTTGTGGCGACGGGAAGCATCGAGGAATACATCGTGGACTGTCCGCGCTCGCCCTTTCCTCAGATACTTCACACCGAGCGGCCTGATCGCTTCGCAAAGCAGCTTTTAAACGGGCGAGTCGGGCTAATTGTGGATTCTCTGCCCATCGCGTTCATGCTCCCGACCACCTTCGCCGATCTCATGCGCGTACCTCAGGATGATTCTCAGCATTTTGTCGTAACAAGTGCCTTAAGCGTCGTGCGCTGGCTTGCCCTGCTTCTTGCACTGGCGCTCCCCGCGTTTTATGTGGCAATTGCCATGTATCATCAGGAGATGATACCCACCAAGCTTCTGATGTCGGTCATCCAGTCGAAGCAGGACGTTCCCTTTTCAACCGCGCTGGAGGTTTTGGGCATGCTGATCGCCTTTGAGCTTTTGCAGGAGGCAGGCTTAAGGCTTCCCAACCCCATAGGCGATACCGTTTCCATTATCGGTGCGCTTATCGTGGGTCAGTCGGCAGTAGATGCGAAGGTGATTTCGCCCATCGCTGTCATCGTTGTGGCATTCGCGGGCATATCCGGCTTTGCCATGCCAAGTCAGGATCTGGGCTCGGCGCTTCGCATCGCCCGTTTTCTTCTCGTTCTCGCCGCAATCGGCGCGGGACTTTTCGGCGTGGCGGCATTTCTCTGCCTCATCACGTGGCACCTGTGCGGCATAGACAACTTCGGCATAAACTACACCGCGCCCCTATCGGGCGGCAGGCCCCTCGGACTCATCCGTGCGGTTTTGCATCCGCCCAAGCCGGACAACAAGCTCCGAGATCCGGAGCTCAACACTCCCGACAAAAGGAGGCAGCATTGAAAAAGCTAATCTGTCTTATCTGCGCCGCAGCTCTTTTTCTCCTCTCAGGATGCAGCGGCGGCAGCATTTACGCAAATTACCGCGAGGTCGAACAGCTTATGGTTATTCAGACCATGGGCTTTGATAAAGACTCCCGCGGAATTACACTCAGCGTCTCCGCAGGAAACAGCAGCGGATCTTCATCGGACGACGGCGGTGGCTCAGCTTCATCCTCGAGCGGAGGCGGAGGTTCAAAGATCTCGCGCATGTCCGTCACCGCGGACACCGTCAGTCTGGCTCAGGAAAAGCTCCGTGATTACAGCGCAAGCGAGGAGCTGTTCTTCGCCCACACATCCTATATCACCGTCGGCGAGGATACCGCCCGCGAAAGCATCACGCCTTACCTTATATATATAGCTCGCAGTACATTCCTCCGCGAGGACACGCCTTTATTTATAATAGTAGGGGAAACCTCAAATAAGCTTATCCTCGGCGCAGGCGGCAAGGACTACGATGCGACCAATGTTTTAAAATCCCTTGAGCGAAATATGGAGCAGCGCGGCGACTGTCAGATCTTTTCCGCTTCGGACATTATCGCAGACCTCAACCAGCGTGATGCCTGCCTCATTACCGCCGTAAAATGCGCAAAAGCCAAAAACGCGCTGGAGGATGCGGAAAGCGATGAGCTTACCGCCCTGCCCGCGGGCTACGCGGTCATAAAGGGAGACAAAATGGTGGGCACTCTCGACATGGGAGCCGCCCGCGGCGTCAGCATTCTTCAGAACAAACTCAAATCATACTACACCGACATCGACGTGGACGGCGGAGCGGTTGCGCTTCTTCTTGAAAAGTGCAGCTGCGAAATTTCTCCCAAGCTTTCGGACGGCAAGCTAAGATCACTTGATGTAAAGGTGGAACTATCCTCCGCTATGGCGGAGGCCGCCGGCGAGCCTCCGCTTGAACACATCAATCGTGCCCTTGAAGCTCAGGCCGCGGAGTGGGTAAAATCCGCCTTGGATGCCGAGCTTAAATACGGCTGCGACTTCCTGGGAATCGGAAGCATACTGGAGCGGCAGAAGCCCTTTAAGCTGGCAGGACTGGGAGGGAGCTTTTCCGACTGTCTGCACAGCCTTACCTATAATATAAATGTAAAGGCAGAGCTTGTCCGCTCCTTCGATATTGAAAATACGGAGGGCTCGGAATGAAAAACTCCTATAACACCCGTCAGCTCAGAGCGCTGACCTTTCTGGCATTTCTCGTGCCCATAATGCGTATCGTGCCCAAATTATCCGCCGACGCGGCAGGCGCGGGCGCATGGGTCGCGCCCTTTATCGCTCTGCCCTTTATACTATTATATATATACTTTCTTTCCGCTCTTTTGGCAGGCCGAAGCGACGGCGACGGTCTGGGCGAAATGCTCCTGCGCAGCGGCGGCCACGTTTTCGGCAAAGCGGTTCTGTTCATAACGGGGCTCTTCGCCCTTTTTTACTGCGGCTTCGTCCTTCGCTCGGGCGCCGACCGCTATGTTTCCACAATTTATCCCACTGGCGGGCCGTGGCCCTTTGTGTTCATCATGCTCCTGCTTGCGCTCATCGCCGCGCTTGGCAAGAAGAAGGCTCTTGTCCGCTCGGCAAAGGTTTTCCTGCCGCTGCTGCTCTTCGTCCTTGTCATGGTTCTGGCCTTTTCCCTTACCACCGTTGACATCGGGCTTCTGCTGCCCGTCGCATCGGGCGGAATACTGCCATTGTTAAAAGCCGCATTTCCCACGCTTAACGTGGCGGTGGGCATGCTGGCCTATTCCGCGTTTCTCGAAACCGAATGCGAAAGAGAGCGGCGCCGCGCCAAGAGCTATATGTTCTGGTTTCTCCCCGTCTGCATTCTAATCTCTGCAATCATTGCGGCGATAATCGGAAATTACGGAGCGCCCCTGACCGCGGAGCTCACCCATCCCTTCTTCACCATGATTCGCGACGTTTCTCTGTTTAACACGGTTGAGCGCATCGAGGCATTCATGGTTGCCCTGTGGGTGCTTCCGGATTTCATCGTGGCAACGCTTATGATGATAGTCGCGGAGCATTCTCTCAGACTTTGCTTCGGCTTCAATCCCAACATTGGCAAAAAGCTCGGCAACGGACGCTGGATAATCCTGCTCGATGCAGTAATCATCGGCGCGGCGGCTGTGCTTCTGCCTGAGGACTCGGCAAAAATGGCAAAGCTCAGCGAGCTCTATGTTCCAATTGCGAATCTTTCCCTCACCGCTGTGCTGTATCCGCTGTGCTTCGCGGTGGGAAATCTGAGAAAACCATAACTTTCCTCCCAGCTCCCCTTGTCAGGGGAGCTGTCTGCGTTAGCAGACCGAGGGGTAGTTAATTCGCTCCGCACTAATTTGTTGCTCTGTTGAACCAACACCTCTGTTCGATTCGGGCAGCGCAGCAGAAGTCACCGCCAATGCAAGCCGATATAAAAAACAGACATTGACATCAGGGGTGAAAAATGCTATTGTGATTTACATCGTTAAACACAAAGGTCGTGGTAATAATGCTCGGCGTTATCGTAAATACACTTGCCGTAATAGTGGGCGGCTCGCTTGGCCTGCTGCTCAAGAAGGGAATCCCCGAACGCGTGTCCGCCGCGGTAATGGCGGCGCTCGGTCTGTGTACTATTTATATAGGTATTGACGGCGTGCTTCAGGGCAGCAATACAATCGTACTTATCGTTTCCATGGTACTGGGCACCATCGTCGGAACATTCCTCAACATAGACGGCGCAATAAACCGCCTCGGAAAATTCGCAGAGCGCAAGCTCAAGCGCGAGGACGGCAAGACCTCGGTGGCTGAAGGCTTCATGACGGCAAGCCTGCTGTTCTGCGTTGGAGCGATGACCATTGTCGGCTCACTGAACGCAGGCCTTAACGGCGATAACAAGATTCTGTTCACCAAATCCGTTCTCGACCTCATATCCTCCTGCATGCTGGCAAGCTCACTGGGAATCGGCGTGCTGTTTTCATCGCTGTTCGTTCTCGCATATCAGGGCGCGCTTGTGCTCCTTGCGGGACTTCTGCAGAGCGTACTGACGGATGCCGCCCTCATCGCGGAAATCACCTGCGCGGGAAGCCTTATGATACTCGGCCTGGGCCTGAATATTCTGGGCATCACCAAGATCAAGGTTGCCGACCAGCTTCCGGCAATAGTGTTCGTCCCCGCAATCTATGCGCTGGTTCAGTACCTGCCCGCGTTTTAAATCTTCTATTGCTAAATTTTTCAGTTGTGTTATAATTATTTTTACGGAAACAAAAAAACAAACATAAATTGGAGGAAGAAAACATGAAATGCCCCCGTTGCGGACACGAAATGAGTCTTGATGAGCACCGCAGCTACGCTCTCAATATGTGCTATGAATGCGGTTACATCGAAGGCACCATGACCAAGGAATTCAGAAAAGGCGCAACCAATCTTGAGCGCATCCAGCAGCAGAGCTTCAATGAAGCAGTCGCTTTCATTTCAGCAGGTCTTAATGTTGACGAAGCACTTGTCGCTGACTGGCTCGACAACGTAGAGGATTAATCGGAATATGCAAAATTCCACGGAGTTCAGCCGTGGAATTTTGTTTTGATTGAGGTAAAAAACATGAAAAGATCAATTGCGCTTATTCTTGCGCTTTTAATGCTGTTCGCTCTCTGCGCCTGCGGCCGGACAGTTGACAAAAGCACCCAGCCTGATGATAACGAGCTTCCCCTCATTGCGGAAACCGATACTCCTCAGGCAGAGAACACCGAAAGCCCCGAT
>JAZLGD010000113.1:0-16316 GCA_045616105.1 Oscillospiraceae bacterium
GAGGATGTTGACAGCCTTATCACAAAAGCCGCAAAGGAAAAAGAGCCGAAGCTCCTCGACCAGATCCTCAGTCTGCTGTACACCAGAGATGTTCGAATTAAGATTCAGAGAAGGGAAAACGGAAAAGACTCCATTTCGTTCCTGAATAAAAACGGAGCGACGAACCAACTGGCAGTGCAGGCTTTTATCGGCTCCGATCTCTATTGCTGCGAAGCCGGCATGGCATTAGGCGGCTTGCCCTTCCGCAGCTTTGTTGAAATGTTTATGTCCTTTCCCGAGGAAGTGGCAGAACTGATTTTAGCAGGCTCACAATCTCAGCTGGTTCTGCCTCGCGAAGCGGTAAAGCGGCTCAATGAAAACTATCAGAGCCGTTCAAATCAGCATGATTAAAAACCGCCCCTTCAGGGCTGTGCGCCGTAGGGATTTATAGGTTTTGAACGGCAATTTTCCGCCCATACGGCATAAAAAATAACGGTAATACGTCAGTATTACCGTTATTTTGTTATCTTATCTGGTCAAAAAATTTATCGCTCAAAACTGCTTTGCACCAAAAAAGCCGGATGTTTTTTGCAAAGCAAGGCAAATTACCGCAAGAAAACTGCGCAACAGCCTCTGCGTGCTGTTGCGCAGTGATTTAGTTCAATTTTGCGTTGTTGTAAGTTAAAAACGAATTATGATATTTGTGCCGCTGTCTACAACGCTGTCGATCGCTATTTCAGCAGAGTGTAATTCCACAATATGTTTCACAATTGCAAGACCGAGACCGGTTCCGCCGGTTTCTCTGGAACGGCTTTTATCCACTCGGTAAAAACGCTCAAAAACCCTATCCAATTGGTCAGCAGGAATACCGATGCCGGTATCTTTCACCGAGATCATGGGGTGCCCGTTTTCGATCGTTACATGAACCTTAACAGTTCCGTTTTCTTTATTATATCGAATTGCATTCTGCAGGAGATTATCAATCATCTCTCGAATTAATCCTCGGTCTGCATTTATTCCTGCCGAAACGCCATTGCAGGTCAATTCTATGTTTTTCTGTGCAGCCATTGGTGCATATTCGCTTGCGCATTCCTCTGCAACAGCCAATAAATCAAGCGGCTCGAATTTTCTCGGAAGCTCTCCATGATCAAGCTCGGAAAGCTGGATAATATCTGTTACGAGAGTCAGCAAGCGGTCTGCGTTGTGACGAATCTGTCCCGCAACATGAACCTCTGCTTCCTCATCCACCAAATGGTTTTCAATCAGCTCCGCATATCCGGAGATAGCAGTGATGGGCGTTTTCAGCTCGTGTGATACGTTAGCTGTGAAATCCTGTCTGCTTTTTGCCGCAGCAAGTATGTTCTCATGCTGGCTGCGGATTTTATCTGCGAAGGGTTCAAGCTCACTGTAAGCCGGGATTCCGGTGCTGTCATCCAGATTTTCCGCCATTTCTTCAATAGGCCTCATAAGCTGCCTCGTAAGCAATTGCCCAACCAAAACGCATCCTGAAAGAATGACAACAACAATGGCGGCTATCACGGGTAAGGCCGTAATAAGCACACTGACAATCGTCCTTGCCTGAGTAGAGACGCGAAGTACAGTGCCGTTATCCAAAAGACGTGCATAGTAGAAGGTGTTCATGTTCATGGTATCGGAACGCCGGGTGCTTTCTCCCTCGCCGTTTTCGAAAGCCATTTTTATTTCCGGGCGGTCCAAATGATTTGAAAGACCGGCAATGTTCGTGTCATTATCAAACAGGACCGTGCCGTCTGCATCTACCCATGTGATTCTCAGATTTCCGGAGCTGAGATGTTCAAGGTTTTCTGCTTTTTCTTTTCCTGCCGTATATGCATTCTGAAACAGCTCCGTTTCCACAAGAAGAGCGGCGTTCTGCTTCAGATCGTGACGAACCTGTCCCTGAAACAGATTGTAATACACAAGTGTAATACCTACCGTCGTTGCTATGACCGCAAGCAGAGCAATCAGACCAAGGCGTAAATTTATCTTCTGCTTCATCCTTCATCACCGCATTCTTTGCTGATTGAATAGCCTACGCCTCGAATTGTGTGAATCTGCATTCCACATTCCCCGAGCTTTTGCCGCAATGTCTTAATATGCATATCGACGGTGCGGCTTTCACCCTCAAAATCGACTCCCCATACGAAGCGCATGATGGATTCTCTTGTCAGGACAACATCCTCATTGATCATCAGATAACGAAGCAGTTCATATTCCTTCAGAGTAAGAATAACGCTTCTTCCGCCGGATATTACTGTGTGGCGTTCATGGTTCAACATAATGTCTCCCACCAACAGCTGTTCGGGAATCTCTTTCTGAGAGCGCCTGAGTAATGCACGCACTCTTGAGAGCAATTCCATTACCGAGAATGGTTTTCTTATGTAATCATCCGCGCCATCATCCAAGCCTTTTACCATGTCCATCTCGGATGTCTTTGCGGTTATCATGATAACGGGAATCTGCCTTGTTTTCGGATTGCTGCGAAGCTTGCGCACAATTTTATAACCGTCTTCATCAGGCAGCATGATATCGAGAATAACAAGGTCGGGAATGATTTCCTCCAGCTTTTCATAAAAAGGCACAGCGCGGTCAAAAGCCTGTACCATATAGTTGCTGTTTTTTAAAGCCATCATTTCAACTTCCTGAATGCTCGGATCATCTTCGACAATGTAGATTAATGCCACTTGAGTCCCTTCTTTCGCTATGGCAGAATGTAAATGCCCTTCAGGCGGAGATACTCCTCCTGAAAATGGGGGTCACTGCCTTTTACTTTAATATCAATGTATCTGTGCATATCCAGCTCGTCCGCCTGAATTTCGATAAGCGCAGCAGCAATGTTGGAACAATGATCGGAAACCCTTTCGTAATTCGTGAGGATATCCTCCAGAAGCAATCCTGCCTCCATAGAGCAGCTGCCGCTTTTGAGCCGGTTGATATGCCGTTGTTTCATCTCCATAACGAGATTATCTATGACTTCTTCCAAAGGCTCAATATTTGCCGCAGTTTTCGTATCTCCTGCGGAAAAAACATTCTGAGTCATGATGATTATATCGCGGATTGCAATCCCGAGAGAATCAAGCTCCTGCGTTCCCTCTTCCGTAAACACCAATCCCTGCTTTTGCATTTTTTCTGCGGCCTCTGTAATGTTGATTGCATGGTCAGAGATGCGTTCAAAGTCGCTGATGGAGTGGAGCAATACCGACAGCAAATGACTGTCTTCCTGATTAAGGTCTTTTCGGGCAAGCTTTACCAGATAAGTTCCGATGGAATCTTCAAAGCAATCTACCAGCTGCTCCAGACGGATTACTTCACGAGCCTTTTCTTCATTATATTCTTTCTGGACTTCCATGGCAAGAAGAATGGCCCTTACTGAATGCTCTGCCATCTTTACAACGGCGTTTTTGCAAAGCTGTATGGCAAAGGACGGACTATCCAGAAAGCGCTCGTCCAAAGCTGCCAGCTCCTCGGGACGCATTTGCTCCGAATCTGATGTCGGCTGATTTCTGACTGTAAATGTCGCAAGTTTCACAAGCTTATCTGCAAACGGGAACAGAACAACAGCGCAGCCGATGTTGAAAAGACTGTGGATGACAGCAATTCCCGCTGCACCTGTGGAATCTGAAAGAAACGCAAAATTTGCAAAGTGGTTTAGCGTGTAGAATGTAAGCATAAAAAGAATTGTGCCGATCAGGTTAAAATACAGATGGATAAATGCTGCCCGCTTTGCGTTTTTGCTTGCTCCTATGGAGGAAATCAGAGCAGTTACGCAAGTGCCGATATTCTGTCCCATGATAATCGGAATTGCTGTTCCATAAGTAACAGCCCCCGATATGCACAAAGCCTGCAGAATACCGACCGAAGCGGATGAGCTCTGGATAATTGCCGTAAGAACAGCACCGGCAATCATTCCGAGTATCGGGTTGGAGAATGCGGTTAACATTCCGGTGAAAGAGGGACTGTCCTTCAATGGAGCCACTGCTCCGCTCATCGTTTCCATACCAAACATCAGAACGGCAAATCCCAACAGAATGTTTCCGATTGTCTTCTTCCTGTCCCCATCCTTTCCGGTCATCACGCAGACAATTCCAACTGCAGCAAGCACGGGCGAAAACGAGCTCGGTTTTAATAATTGTATAAAAGCATTTCCGCTGCTTATCCCTGCCAGCGACAGAATCCACGATGTTATGGTAGTACCTATGTTGGCTCCCATGATGATTCCCACAGCCTGTGTCAGCTTCATAATTCCTGAGTTAACAAAGCCGACGACCATAACCGTTGTTGCAGAGGAGGACTGGATAACTGCCGTGACTAACGCGCCTAACAGCAGTGCCATAATTCGTTTATCAGTAAGCTTTTCAAGGACTTGCTCCAGCTTGCCTCCGGAGAGCATAACCAACCCGTCGCCCATGGTGTTCATGCCGTAAAGGAACAGGGCAAGTCCGCCAATCATTGTCAGTATTCCGAAAATATCCATAATTGTTACTCCATTAATTTATTATCGTGCCTAATGATAAACCCTGCCTGTAAAACCTTTCGGGTCGCTTATGTAAAGTTCTTGTAAAATTTCGGTGTTTTACAAAAATCTTACACCATTTTGATTTCAGCTTTTACAAAAAGAAGCTAAGCTCCTCTTAATAAAGGAGGCACAGAGAATGGAAAGCTTATGGGCATATATTGATAAGAAGAAATGGCATGCGGATACAAAGCACCGTGTCGCCCTGCTGATTGTCGGAACAGTGTTTGCGCTGATTGGTCTGGCAGTTTGGCTGGTGATACGGATATGGACTTTATCAACATGGGGCTGGATGCTTTGCTTCGTTGGATATCCTTTCATAATCGCTTGGTTTGTTGGTATTCGATATTCTTACAGTCACCAATTTCATAATGGCAAGTGCTGCCGATAGATTCATAGAGATTATAGTAAAAAACTCCCGGACAGGGGCTGATCAGCCTGTCCGGGAGCTGTTTTATTCCTGACTTTGCGCAATACAGCCGACTCCGTCAAGGATTACAGTCGGCTGGTAGGCAAAAGCTTTCACCGTTTCCTTATCTGATACTCCGGATAATACAAGGACAGTATCCACACCGCTTTCCGTACCTGCAATTATATCCGTATCCATCCTGTCGCCGATGATAACGGCTTCTTCCGAATGGCATCCGAGAAGACGCAGACCTGTTCTCATCATGAGAGGGTTCGGTTTGCCGCAGAAATAAGCCTGCTTTTCGGTGGCCATTTCCACGGGTGCAATCAGCGCTCGGCAGGCAGGCGCGATTCCGTTTTCGATGTTTCCCGATACATCGGAGTTGGCGCCTATAAGCTTTGCGCCGCCCAGAACCAAATTGACCGCTTTTGTCAGCGTTTCCAACGAATAGTTTCTTCCTTCACCTATGACCACATAATCGGGATTCACGTCATTCATTGTAATGCCTGCATCGTACAAGGCATTCAAAAGTCCGGCCTCACCAATAACAAATGCTGAACAGCCCGGTGCTTGAATCCGCAGAAACTCTGCCGTAGCCAATGCGCTGGTATAAAAATGCTCCTCCGGCACATTGACGCCAAGACGCGCCAGCTTCTGATGCAGTTCTCGCGGAGTCATACCGCTGTTGTTGGTAAGGAACAGATAATCCTTATCATTGGCTTGAAGCCAGTTGATGAACTCGACTGCGCCCGGCAGCAATTTGTTTCCGTGATAGAGTACACCGTCCATATCACAGATGAAGCCTTTCTTATTATTAAAGTCAATGCTCATGTTAACACTGCTCCTTTTGCATGGTCATCAATGGAGAAAATAACCCATTCCGCGATGTTCGTTGCGTGATCTCCAATGCGCTCCAGATATTTGTTCACCATGAGAAGATCTGCGGCATACTCTGCATAATCGGCGTTGCTCTGCATGACCTCGATCAGATCCAGTTTCACTTTCACAAATAAATCATCTACGATATCATCATGTTCTATTACTTCAAGGGCTTTTTTCATATCCCGTTCAACATAGGCTTCCACTGCGTGCAGCAGCATCATAACAGTTTCGGCCGACATTTTCCTTATGTGCTCCACATTCAGAAGATACGGACTATCGGCCATCATAATAGTTAGCTCAGCAATATCGGCTGCCTGATCTCCGATGCGTTCCATATCAGTCACCATTTTCATCGCAGCAGTGATGGTGCGGAGATCTCTTGCAACAGGCTGCTGCTGAATCAGAAGCTGAAAGCAGATATTTTCAATCTTTTTCTGCGCCTGATCTACAAGCTCATCATCGGTCATTATCTGCTTTGCTTTATCGACATTCTGGCTGAAGAACGCTTCTATGGTGTCCTGAATTGCTTTTTGGATCATGTTGCCCATCAAAATCATTTCGATGTTCAGCTGGCGAAGCTGTTCATCAAATTTCAATCTCATTTTTGTATCTCCTTTAACCGAATCTTCCGGTAATATAATCTTCTGTCCTTTTATCCTGAGGGTAAGAGAAAATCTGCTTTGTGTCTCCAAATTCAATTAAATCTCCCAACAGGAAAAATGCAGTATCGTCTGCAACGCGCACAGCCTGCTGCATGTTGTGAGTCACAATCACAACCGTGTATTTTTTCTTCAGCTCCTCCATAAGATCCTCGATCTTAGAGGTTGAGATGGGATCAAGTGCAGAGGTCGGTTCATCCATCAAAAGAACTTCCGGCTGAACGGCTAATGCTCTTGCAATGCATATTCTCTGCTGCTGTCCTCCGGACAAACCAAGGGCCGGCTTTTTTAAACGATCTTTCACTTCATCGAAGATCGCTGCACCGCACAGACTCTCTTCCACTATCCGATCCAGTTCTCTTTTGTCTTTGATCCCATGTACGCGCGGGCCATAGGCGATATTGTCATAAATACTCATTGGGAAAGGATTAGGCTGCTGAAAAACCATGCCGATTCTTTTTCTGAGGACCGTGGTATCAACGACGGGGTCATAAATGTCCTCTCCGTCAAGGAGAACGCTTCCTTCGATTCGCACATTATCCACAAGGTCATTCATCCTGTTCAGTGTTTTCAGGAAAGTAGATTTGCCGCAGCCGGAAGGCCCGATAAAAGCGGTAATGGCGTTGGGGCGAATATCCATGCTGACTCCCTTTAATGCGTGGTTTTCCCCGTAATACAAATGCAGATTCTGCACACTTATTTTTGCTTTCTGTTCCATTTTATTTCTTCCTTGTAACATCAAATTTTGCCGCCAGCTTTTTTGTACCCAGATTGATCAGGAGCACTAACAGCAAAAGCACAACCGCAATTCCAAAGGCAGTATCAAAATCACCTTCGCTGGTTGCGGAAAGATAGAGCTGGATGGTCATCGTTCCACCGGATTGAAAAATTTGGGGGAACAAAGGAGGCAATGTTTTCGGCAAGGCTTTCGCGCTTCCGGCAGTGAAAAGAAGAGCTGCCGATTCCCCGACAATTCGGCCGATAGCTAAAATTACACCGGTAATAATGCCGGGCATGGAGGATGGCAGCAGAATAGTACGAATTGTATACCATTTGCCGGCACCCAGACCTACGGCGCCATGGCGGTAGCTGTCAGGTACGGTCTTCAGCGCTTCCTGTGTGTTTCTTGTAATCAGGGGCAGTACCATAAGAATCAGCGTCAAGGAGCCGGTAAGAATGGAATAACCAAGCCCGAGTGTCTGCCCGAAAAACATCATTCCGAACAAACCGAAAATGATAGACGGAATACCGGACAGGGTTTCCGTTGCAAACTCAATTAAACCGACCAGCTTTCCGGGTTTTGCATATTCATTCAGATAGATTGCCGCACCCACACCGACAGGTGTTGCGATCAGCATAGTCAGCAGAATAATCAATACTGTGTTCACAATGTTTCCTGCGATACCCACAGTACCCTTCAGCACGGAAGTTACCGTAGTGAGAAAACTCCAGCTCACACTGTGGATTCCCCGTATGAGTACATAAAAAATGATTCCCGCAAGCAGCATTACCGAGAAGAATGCACATAGATAGATCAGACCATATAAAAGCGAGTCTGTCGGCCGCTTTCGCTTTGCGGAAAGCGATGATTTACAAGAATCACTCATTGTCCGCAGCCTCCTTTCGCAGCTTCTGCAGCAACAGATTGATTATCATTATGAATATGTAGAGGACCAGACCTACGGAGAACAGAACTTGTCTGTGTGTGCCTTCTGCGTATCCCATTTCGCTGACAAGCTGCGTTGTAAGAAATCTTACAGAATTAAATGGCAGTGGCAAATTCACCGAGCCCCCGGCTACCATGTTAATTGCCATAGCCTCTCCCAAGGCTCGGCCGATTCCAAGAACCACGCCGGTCATAATGCCTGACTTTGCTGCGGGAATCGTCACCTTGAAAATAGTCTGTATCTTGCTTGCTCCAAGAGCCAAAGATGCTGCTCGCAGGTCCTTTGATACGGCACGAATGGATGATACACTGACATTCACCACTGTGGGGAGAATCATGATTGCCAACACCAAAATAGCGGAAAGCATATTGGAGCCTCCGGTGAATTGATGGGTTTTGGAACCGGCAAAAACCGCTTTTTCCAGCTTGTACATAACCGGGTTGAGCAGCATGAGTCCCAAAAGACCGTAAATTACAGACGGTATCGCTGCCAGAAGTTCAACCGCAGGCTGAACAACAGATGCCAGCTTCCGATTTGATACCTCTGTTAAAAACACAGCGGTAAGCAGTCCCACAGGGACACCAATCAACACACTTGACGCTGTTCCCATGATAGAAGAAAGAATGATATACAGGATTCCGTAAGACGGTTCCGCGGCAGTCGGTTTCCAAAGCGTTCCGAATAAAAGCTCAGGCACTCCAACATTTGCGAACGCCGGAGTGCCCTCTGCAATCATATAAATCGTAATGGAACAGACTGCAAAGATGGCGACCGCCGCACAAAGTGTGAATACATGTTTCGCTGCGGATTCGACTGTGTTAATCTTTGCTTTGCCTGTCATAAGCCGGTCTCCCTTACTGCGGAAGGATCAGCCCAAGGCCGGAGATAACACTCTGTCCTTCTTCAGATGCGATATAAGCAAACCATGCCTGAACCAGCTCGTCCTGCGCTGAGATTTCTCCCATAGTAGCCATAACGAAAGGTCGGGAAAGGAGATACTCTCCGGCAAGAATGTTTTCTTCGGATGCAGATGTGCCATTCAGAGACATAGCATGCACGGTATCATCTACCACATCCAAAGAAACATATCCGATGGCGCCCGGTGTGGAAGCTACTTTTGCAAGCACTGCACCTGTGGAATCAAGCTCCTGAGCATAGCTGCAGCTATCTTCTATTTCCAGCAATTCCTCAAAAGCGCTTCTGGTTCCGGAGCCTGCTTCACGACCAATAACAACGATTGCCTCGTCGACACCGCCAAGCTCGCTCCAGTTTGTGATATCACCGGTATAAATAGCAGCCAGCTGCTCTGTAGAAAGATCTGCCACGGTATTAGACTTGTCGGTAATAACAGCAATGCCGTCAATAGCAACGATGTTTTCCACAGCGCCTTTCTCTTTTTCGCCTTCCTCCAAGCTGCGAGATGCATTACCAATATCTATACTGCCCTGAGTCAGCGACTCGATTCCAGCGCCGGAGCCGGTGTATTCTACAGTAACGGTAATGTCGGGATATGCCTCCATAAAGCTTTCGCTCATTGCTTCGCAGAGCTTTTCCATGGAAGTTGAGCCGGCAAGAGATATTGTACCGGAAAGTTCCTGTTCTGCTTTTCCGTCTGCGGGCTTGGTGTCGTTGGATGAACCGCAGCCGGCAAGGGATGCGACCATCATCATAGCTGCCATTCCAGCGGCTATTGTTTTCATGAATTTACTTTTCATATTAACCTCCTGTGATTCATTTACTTGTGTTCCTCATGATCACAGGCAGGATTGTACTTGTAAGGTGTAAAATCTAAAATCGTAAAGATGTAAAGAAAAAGTAAAAAATCAGTGTTAGCTATTTAAAAAGACTCACATGATTCTCTCATGTGAGCCTTTTTTAAACTTTGCCGGATACAAGACCCCAGCGCTGACAATGCGAATCTATCTGCACTATCAGGCCGAAGATCGCAAAAAATCGACCTTTAACAAGGTAAAAAGCATGAATTTTGCCTGAAAAATGCAAATTCGAGGCAATTTCATACGAAATTACCTCGAAAAAGTGGTGCTCCAGCGGAGATTCGAACTCCGGACACCCTGCTTAAAAGGCATTTGCACTAAAACCCGCAAACCATTGATAAACCTAGCTTTTTTGGATATTGACACTCAAAAAATACCGCACTTTTCCCGCAAAAGTGCGGGAAAAACGCCCGAATTTGCAGCCGAATCCACATAAAACAGAGGACAAAAATTGATTTTGAACTAGTCGGAATTTCCGACAATTTGCTTAATTCGAAGCGTACATATATGTAATTTAATTAATTTAGTTACATATACGAAGTATACCCGAAAAGGTGTATAACTGTATGCGTTAGTCCTGAAAAGAAAGACTAAGTAGCAAAAAAGCCGTCGATTGATTCGACGGCTTTTTTGCGCCCAAAAGGAGTTGATAATTTGAATAAATATTTTACTGCCAAGGATGCGGAACAATTTGTTTTCTACCGCATACCTAAGGCGTTAATTACGGCAAAAGAATATAAAAATATTTCTACCGATGCTAAGCTGCTCTACGGCTTGCTGCTAGATCGTGTGGGACTGTCAGTGCGCAACAAGTGGCTGGATGAACAGGGGAGAGTATTTATCTACTACACCGTTGAATCCGTGCGCGAGGATTTGAACTGCGGCAAGGATAAGGCCTGCAAACTATTTTGTGAACTCGAAAAGGCAGAGCTAATCGAGAGAAAACGTCAGGGGCAGGGAAAACCGTCAAGGATATATGTGCTGCAATTTAATGAAGAAGTCGGAAAAACAGACTTCAAGAAGTTTGAAAATCAGACCTCTGAAATTTCGGAAATCCGAAGTCCGGAAGTCGGAAAACCCGCCCCTAATAATACTGAGAATAATAAAAACAAGTATATTAATATCTATCAATCCTCCGCGCGTGAGGAGATTGAAGAAGGATTTAAAGAACAGTTGGATTATGATGTTTATTGCGATGAGCATCCGAGTAGGCGCAGTATGATGAATACCGTGATAAGCATCCTTGCGGACACCGAAGAAAGCAATGCTTCGACCTTTAGAATAGGCGGTATGGATGTTCCAAGGGAACGAGTTTTGGAAAGGTTCAGAGAACTCGACTTTGTTCACCTAGACTATATTTTTGACTGTTTAGAAGAGAGCAAATCAGATATTAGAAACATCCGTGCATACCTGATGACTGCTCTATATAATGCGCCTGCCACTATAGACAGCTATTACGATGCGAAGGTAAGACGCGATGCGGGATAAGCCTGTCAGTTCATTAGCGAGCAATGGCTTTGTAAAGCCACACGGCGAGGCCGTGTGTTTTTCATCGCCGTAGATAGGGGCACATCCCCTCGAACCCCTGTATAGAAAGGAGAAGTTATGAGAAACAGAAACGAACAACTAAACATACGACTTAGCAAGTCGGAAATGGCGCTCTTAGACCGCTGTGCAACGCGTAGCGGCCTTTCCAAGTCAGCATACATCAGAATGCTCGTTAACGGTTACGCGCCCAAGGAAACGCCTCCGAAGGAGTATAATGAACTGATACGGCTTATGTCGGAAGTGTATTCGGAACTGCGAAATCAAAACAGTGACGCAGCTGCTATTCAGCTTCAGAAGGCAATGCTTTTGCTTCAAGCAGAAGTGACTTTGCCGGTAAGGAGAGAGTGATGGCGGTTACATCTTTATGGCCAGTCCACGGCAAAGTGAAAAGTGTTGTGGACTATGCGGCAGATCCCGAAAAAACAAAAAGCTCTGATTTTACTGGAAGTGAAAATCAGAGCTTTTTTGATGTCTTGGACTATGTGCAGAACGAAGAGAAGACTGCTGAGAAACTTTATGTCACGGGAATAAACTGCACTCCCGAAACTGCAACTGAGCAGATGACTATGACAAAACTTCGTTATGGAAAAACGGGCGGCACGGTTGCCTTCCACGGGTATCAGAGTTTCCGATACAATGAAGCTTCACCCGAGCTTGCTCATAAGATTGGCTTGGAGCTTGCAAAGAGAATTTGGGGAGATAGATTCGAAGTTGTCATCTCCACGCACTTGAACACCGATTCAATCCATAACCATTTTGTTATTAACTCAGTTTCGTTTTGTGATGGGAAAAGGCTCAACGACAACAAGGCTCTGCACAGAAAAATTCGAGAAGTTTCGGATGACCTTTGCCGCGAGCATGGATTGTCCGTAATTGAGAATCCGAGCAACACAAAAACTCCGCGCAACATTTGGTTAGATGAAAAGGCAGGTAAGGAGACGCGTTATAATCTTATGCGCAGAGATATCGATGAAACCATAAAACGCTCGTTTACTGATAGAGAGTTTTATGAAGAGCTGCGCAGAATGGGCTATATCATTCGGTACGATAACCGCAAATATGCAACCATTCAAATCCCCGGAACAAAGCATCCGACCAGATTTAAAACGCTCGGGGAGCAGTACACCGAGGATGCGATTATAGATCGAATTATGCAAAGATGGATTCCCGACAGAAAGCCAGATCCACCAGAACAAGAGCTTCCATGGTATGACTTCGATAGTTTTAAACTTCATGGCTTCTATGTACATTATGTGAGGATCTTGAATCTTGTACGCGATAACCACAGCCACCCGTATTACAGTGTAGCGCTTCGGGCAGAGCTAAGAAAACTAGACGATTACACGGCGCAAACCGATCTGCTCTGCAATAATCGCATTGAAACATTCGAACAGCTGCAGGAGTTCACAGAGCAGAGAACGGAAGAGTTAGACGCTAGTTTGAAAAGCCGAAACTGCGTGTACCAGAAAATCGTGCGGTGCAGTGATGAATCACAGCTACCATCACTTATCTCCGAGCGTGACCAATTGACAGAGCATATTAAATCTTTGCGCAAAGATATTAAGAATGCAGATGCAATAAAAAACCGCTCCGAATCAAAAATAGAAGCGGTAAAACTTATGCAGGAAAGAGAAGTGGAGGAGCATAGAATATGGGAAGATCGAGGTTGGGAAAGATGAAAAATAGGTGTTCCGCCAGCTCGATGGTAGAACACCTATTGTGAATATATTCACTTTACGCCGCAACGGCGTTTGCATTAATGGAATCGATAACCTTCTTTATTCCCATCCATACGCTGACATCACAGAATACTTCTACAATACTGCCCTGATTGGTAAACGGAGCTTCCTGCAAGACAGAGAAGTCTTTCATGACACCGTTGTGGACGATGTATTCGACGATCTGATTGACGAAGTAAATCTGTCGGCTGTCGAGATCAGCGCTATTCAGGTACTCGGCAAATGCGGCCTTCGCGGCATTCATATCGAGACCGACAATCTCGCGGACAAACTCACCTAAAGGTTTATTGCCGAAGCTTTCCTCATACTCCTGCTTTGTGCCGATATCGCTCCACAGAATCTTTTCAAGCGCGGCGACATCCTCACTTGTCAGAGGAACATTGCTCTTGAGCTTTGCAATGACTTCCTCATTCTGATGCTGACGAACATAGAACTCGGCTTTCTCGCGGTAGTTCTTCATATCATCGTTTTCAAGCTCGGATTCGGTCCACTCAGTGGACAGTATCTCTTCGTCAATATCTACTGTGAAAATTAGCTTCGGCTTGGGGATGTACTTAACCAAATCACGTAATTTTTCGCGGATGTGCTCGAATTCGTTTATGCCGGCATTGTCAAAGTAGTCGGTCTGCAGGATCTTTTTTATCAGCTCAGACTGCGCATCAATTTCGGGAATGTTTGAAACGGACGCTATACCGGAGACCTTTTTGAAAAGGTCGGAGCGGCGCTTGCCGTATGTTTTGCCTGCAAGATATGCAAGCTCTATGCCGTACATGAGCGCGTCAAAGCGCACAGCAGTTGCTTCATCCTCATCGGGCGTGATAAGCGGCGCCAGCTCTTCGCGCATGATAAGCGTGTCCTCATAAGACAGCGCCTTGTAGTTGTCGGGATTTGAGTAAAGCTCAACAAATTTGAGGTGCTGCTTGACTGCAAAGTTGTCTTTGTTCAGCTCCTGCACCTTGTTCACCATATCGTTAACAAGTGACTTGCGGAACTCGATAAGCTCGGGAGTCTGATAAGCTATATCCTGAAGCTTGAACGCAATCTGTGATTTAAGGTGGAATATCGCGCCCTGAAGTGGAAGCTGATTTGCAGTTACGCTTTTTCCACCCATGCGGAAGAATTCAAAGTTTCCGCAGAAGTCGAAAATATAGAATTTGCTCTTGTCCTCGCCGTCAATGAGTCCGGGGCAGAGTCGAGTACCGCGACCGATCATTTGCCAGAACTTTGCCTTGCTCATGACCTTTTTGAAGAACACGAGATTCAGCACTTCAGGCACATCGATGCCCGTGTCGAGCATATCAACGGAGATTGCAATCTGGGGAAGCTTCTTTGCCTCAGAGAACTCGTCGATTGCGGACTGAGCGTAATTTATATAGTTGTCAATCACCTTGGCATAGCCGTTAAGGTGGGGATATTCTTTGCCGAAAACCTCGAGGATTTTCTCGGCATGGCGGTGGTTCTTTGCGAAGATAATCGTCTTGCCCAGCTTCTCGCCATAGTCTATGCGCAGCCCGTTGGTCATGAGCACGTGCAAAACCTCGCGGATGGTATCCTCATTGAACACCCACTCGTTCAGCGCGGAGGAATTGATGCGCTCGGGGAGCTCACCGTTTTCGTCCTCAAAGGTGTTTTCGTATTCAAGCTTGTCCTCATCGGAAAGCTCGTCGTAAACGATGCCCTGCTCAATGAACTTCAGCTTCGTTTCAACGGACATGAAATCCACAAGATATCCGTCCTTGACCGCCTGCGCAAGGTCGTAGGCGTAGGTGGGAACGCCGCTCTGCAGCTCGAACACCTCGTATGTGTTCTTGTCAATCTCGTCCTTGGGCGTTGCGGTAAGGCCGACAAGGGACGCGTCAAAGTAATTGAAAATATCGCGGTATTTGTTGTAAATGGAGCGGTGCGCCTCGTCGCAGATAACGAGGTCGAAGTGACCGCTTGTGAACAGCTTGCCCTCATCGTCTTTGACGGAGTCGATGCAGTTCATCATGGTCTGATATGTAGAGAAAACGCAGTGTGCGGTGTAGTTGTCCTTCTCCTCGCAGAGGTTGGTGACGGAGAGGTCGGGGAGCAGATTTACAAAGCTTCGCTTTGCCTGCGTGACGAGGGAATTGCGGTCGGCGAGGAAGAGGATATTCTTCACCCAGCCGCGCTGAAGTAGAACATCGCACAGAGCGATGACCGTTCTCGTCTTGCCCGAGCCCGTTGCCATGACGAGCAGCGCCCTGCGGCGCTTTGCCTTATCAAAGCTGTCGCACACCGCCTTTATTGCGCCCTCCTGATACCAGCGGTTTGCAACGGCGGGGTTGACGCTGATGTGCTTCAGGCTAAGGCGCATGGAGCGGAGATTGAAGAGCTTTTCAAGGTCGCGCTTGGAGTAGACCGTGGCGACTTTTCGCTCGGGATACTGTCCGTCGATTATGCGTGTTTCAAAGCCGTTTGTCAGGAATATTACGGGGCGGCGGTGATATTTCTTTTCGAGAATATCCGCATAGAGTGAAGCCTGCTGTCTGCCCTTGGAAACATCGACGCAGGTTCGCTTTGCCTCGATGACCGCAAGAGGGCGGTGGCTGTCGTCATAGAGCACATAGTCGGCATAGCCAACCTCGCTCTTGTTGGGCATTCCGGGGAGCTCCACCTCGTTTATCCAGTCCTTGCCCTCGGTCCAGCCTGCATCCATGAGCATGGCGTCGATGTAAAGCTTGCGTGTCTTGTATTCGGAAAGATCGAGGGGCTTGGGAACATAGCTCTGTCTCTGCTCCTCGCGGCGCGCGGTGAGCTCGTCTCGGAGCGCGGCATTTTCCTCCATGAGCTTTTTGAGAAGCTCCGCGTCCTCGCTGTTGTCCTTTTCGGGAGCGGCGACGGGCTCGGCGGGCTTTTCCTCCAAAAGTGCGGGGTCAAACTCGCGCTCGGTGTATTCGAGTGCATAGCAGTAAGCCACGAAGTCGAGGAAGATGAAAAGATTTTCAAGGCAGAGCTCTGCCTGCTCTTTTGTGATGCTCTTTCCCGAGTGGGCGGCGTTGTTGCCCATTTTGCGGATGAAGTTCATGCGCTTTCTGACGCCCCCGTCAACACTCTCGCAGCACCCACCGGTGCTCATAAGACAGCCAAGGCTATCCTGCTAGGG
>JAZLGD010000114.1:0-3149 GCA_045616105.1 Oscillospiraceae bacterium
TGCATGACAGGAAGATAAACCCAAAAGGCAGAAAGCCCCGAAAGGGGCTCTGCCTCGTACTGCTCGTTTTCTGATAGTGATACATTATGACTTAGTATCAGAACGTTCACAATTTGCTGCATTGCGTTGCAAACGGCAATCGCAAATGCGTTAAATGGAAATTTAGCTACCCTGCAAACCGGGAGTTGTAAGTGATTTAAAGGAAAAGCTATTAAATGGTGCAGACAACTATAATTATCAGATTACCATCAGTTTAAATTTGCTATCTCTTTTCTAAGCTGAAGGATATTCTTTTCAATCGTAGCAATAACATTCTTGAATGCTTCATCACTTTGTCCTGTCGGGTCATCGAGTCCCCAGTTATCATAAAACGGTCTGCTGATAAACGGACAGCTGACATTACAGCCCATAGATATGGCTATATCAGGTTCAGGAATATCTGTTATCAGCTTTGAATACTGAGTCTTTTCCATGTCAATGCCGTAAAGTTCTTTCATAAGTCTTACAGCGTCCTGATTTATCTGAGGTTTTGTTTCTGTTCCTGCGGAATAGCTTTCAAAAACATCTGATGCAAGATGTTTCCCAAGAGCCTCGGCAATCTGACTTCTGCATGAATTATGAACGCAGATAAATGCAACTTTCATATTACACCTCTTTGTGAAACGGACAGTTATTGCCTATGCACTGCTGATTCATTGCGGAAAAACCGCAGATAAAACTGCTTTTTTCAAGAGTTATACCGAAATGCTCATTTACAAAATCAATAGCAGAGAGAATTGACAAGTATGAATCACGTTTGCAGCAGCGTGGACCGCCAACCGAACCGATAGCTTCAAGTGATTTGGCTGTCATGCGATTTGATAATCCGAAAGCCTCACCTGAAAGTGGCGTAGAACCGGTAATAATTGAGATGAACATTCCGGAACTGATACCCGCACCACAAGCACCCCAGAATCCGCAAGCACCACCGGGTACGCTTTTACCACGGTTTTTCATTTCAGTTAATGCTTTGACAAGATCAATTTCACCACCTGCATTCTTATAAGCCGTCAGAAGCGCCGCACCGACCATGATATGATGCTCCGGGCCGTGCATATGACAAAATGGAAGAGCCATCATCTGATTCAAAATTGAAATCGGATTACTCGATGTCGCCGACAAACATACACCAAAGATGCTGTCAATCCCCTTAGTATGACATTCATTGCAGACATAATGGCCTTTTACGCATCGTGTCTTGCTAAGCTCCTTTTTTTGGCAGATTGCACACTCCATTAGAACATCCTCGTTCAGATATTGTAACGGCGCACTGCATATAAGGCATTCCTCTTTCATCTTGTAATCTCCTCATTTCATATCTGATTTGTGAGTCAGATATCCTCACACCAACAGTATATCATCTTTTTCCAGAAAAAGCAAGACCACAAAGGAGGCGCATAGTTTGAAATACGAACCAACCAGATTCATGGCGGAAGAATCCGCATATAACAAAAAAGCGGCAGACTATGCCGTTTCTTTCATCGAGTGTCTTAGCCACACCAAAGGTACATGGGCAGGCAAGCCGTTTCATCTGCTGGACTGGCAGGAGCAAATCATCCGTGACCTGTTCGGCATTCTGAAGCCCAACGGCTACCGCCAGTTCAATACCGCATATATCGAGATACCAAAGAAAAATGGCAAATCAGAACTTGCCGCCGACATGATACGGATGTGTCCTGCGCTGAACAAGCGCGTCAAAATCCTGACCTCGCAGAAGCGCATCGTGTATGTGCCGACCAACTCCTTCTATCAGGTGCTTTCCGCCGAGGCGTACAGCAAGCACGGCTTCAACATTCACGGAGTCGTGTTCGATGAGCTGCACACGCAGCCGAATCGAAAGCTGTTTGACGTTATGACAAAAGGCTCCGGCGATGCACGAATGCAGCCGCTGTATTTTCTGATTACAACGGCAGGCACGGACACCAACTCCATCTGCTATGAGCAGCACCAGAAGGCGCAGGATATTCTCGAAGGGCGCAAGATTAACAAGACCTTCTATCCGGTTATCTACGGCGCTCCCGATGATGCCGACTGGACTTCTCCGGAGGTCTTGAAGAATTCAAATCCGTCCCTCGGTGAGACCATCGGCATAGACAAGGTGGAAGCCGCCTGCGAATCCGCCAAACAGAATCCCGGCGAAGAAAACGCCTTCCGGCAGCTCCGTCTGAATCAATGGGTGAAGCAGACCGTCCGCTGGATGCCGATGCACAAATGGGACGCCTGCAAGGTTGATTTTGACGAATCTCTGCTGGAAGGGCGTGTATGTTATGGCGGTCTCGACCTCTCATCCACGACGGATATAACCGCATTCGTGCTGGTGTTTCCGCCGACCGAGGAGGACGACCATTATTATATTCTGCCATACTTCTGGCTGCCGGAGGAAACGCTTGATCTCCGTGTCCGGCGAGATCACGTCCCATACGACCTCTGGGAAAGGCAGGGCTATCTGCTGACCACTGAGGGCAACGTCGTGCATTACGGCTTCATCAAAAACTTCATCGAGAAACTCGTCACGCGCTTCAACATCCGAGAGATCGCCTTCGACCGCTGGGGCGCTGTACAGATGTCGCAGAACCTTGAGGGGCTGGGCTTCACGCTGGTGCAGTTCGGACAGGGCTACAAGGATATCAATGCCAACAACTTAAGCGATATTGGCATTTACCCCGCATAAAAAACAAATAGATTTTCAAAAGATAACAATGCACAAAAAAGATTTATAAGTTTGTGCAAAAAGCGAATTGACAAAATAAAAATGCCGACAAAATCGAAATAGTAGATTTTGCTATTTCGGAGGTCGGAAACATGAACCAGTTTTTTTATCAGATCACTCGCAAGGCATCGGAGCTTATCAATTCTGATGACTACCGTGAGAGGAATATTACAAAGCAGACCGCATTTACGAGAAACAGAAAACTGACCTTTCCTGTTATGATTGTTTTGCAGTTGTATTTTCTCACAAGAACGATGCAGATCGAACTTGATGATTTCTTTGCAAATGTTCTTGATGCGGGTACAGATTCTGTGACAAAGCAGGCTTTTTTCAAAGCTCGTAAAAATATTCTGCCTGATGCATTCAAGGAGCTGTTTCTCATGACACGAGATATGGTTCT